>JAPLJL010000033.1 GCA_026388615.1 Pseudomonadota bacterium
AGTTCCCGGCGGACCACCGGCATCCGGCTCTGTCCGCCGACCAGGATGACATGATCGATTTCCTCCGCTTTCAGGTTAGCCAGGGCCAGGGATTCCGCGCAGATGTCGATCGTGCGTCGAACCAGGTGGACGGACATTTCCTCGAGATCGTTCCGGTGCAGGTTGATTTCCAGGTGTTGGGGTCCCTTGGCCCCGGTGGCCAGGAAGGGCAGCAAAACCTTGGATTCCATTCGTTCCGAGAGATCCACCTTGGCCTTTTCCGCCGCCTCCTTGAGCCGCTGCCGGGCCAGGGGATCTCCGGAGATATCCGCCTGATGGATATCCTGGAATTCCCCCAGGAGAAATTGGACGATGGTGTTATCGATGTCTTCCCCGCCCAGGTGGGAGTCCCCGTAGGTGGAGAGAACCTCGACCACCCCCGGCCCGATCACCAGGGTGGAGATATCGAAGGTACCTCCTCCCCAGTCGTAAACGGCGATGGTTTCTTCCTGACGGCGGCCCATGCTGTAGGCCAGGGCCGCCGCGGTGGGTTCGTTGATGATTCTCAGGATGTCCAGCCCGGCGATTCTCCCGGCGTTGCGGGTGCCCTGCCTCTGGGCATCGGTAAAGAAGGCCGGGACCGTGACCACCGCTTCCCGGACCTCGGCGCCCAGAAACTCGGAGGCGACTTTCCGCATTTCCTTTAAAATGAAGGCGGAAATTTCCTCCGGGGAATAAACTTCATTGCCGATCTGGATCCGGACCTCGTCGTTCGGACCGGCCAGAAGCTGGTAGGTCAGGTTTTTGATTTCGTCCTGGACCTCGGGAGAGGAAAATTTTCTTCCGATCAGGCGCTTGACCCCGTGGATCGTGTTCATGGGGTTGGTGATCCCCTGCCGCTTGGCCGGATGGCCGATCAGGACTTCCCCGGAGGCCCCCACCGCGAAAAAGGAAGGAGTGATCCGGGACCCCGATCGGTTGGGAATAACTTCCGTCCGGGTGCCCTGGGCCAGCGCGACACAGCAATTAGTTGTTCCCAGGTCAATCCCGATAGCTGGTTTTTCTTTCATATTTCCCGCCCGGCCGCCCGGGGAATCAAGGTTTGGTCCCCGGGGTAGGTAGATTCAACAGCGCATCAATCCGTAGAAAAAGTTCCCGGTATTTCGGATTCCGCGGATCTATACTTAACGCTAGCTTAGCCTGAGAAAAGGCGGCCTTCAAGTTCCCGGCCTTTAAGGCTTTCTGGGCCTCGAGGAAAAGTTCGCCGCCGGCCGCTTTCCCCTCTTCCCCGGCGGAGCCGGATGGAGATTTGGCTTTTGGCTTCCCCCCGGTCCGGGGACTTTTCAGCTCCTGATAGGCTTCGGTAATCCGGGAGTTGATTTCCTGGAGCAGAACCCGGCAATCCCCCAGTTCAATCCCGGCGTAGCGGTCGGGGTGGAATTTCCGGGAAAGCTCCCAGTAAGCCTGGCGGATTTCCGGTTCCCGGGAACCCGGTTTCAGCCCCAGCCGGTCGAAGGGATTTTCCTTGGCCATCCGGAGCCAGGTGAGCCGGATCTCTTCTTTCTCGGTTTCGGAGAGGACCCGGCCGTAATTGTCCAGGAAGGCGCCGGACCGCTGGCTGTCCTCGCCGAAATTAACCAGACCGCGGGAGAAAAGATCCCCGATTCTCTGAATGACTTCCCGGCGTCCCGTCCCGGCCACGACCATGATCTCGGCCACGGTTTTTTTCCCATCGATCCGGGAGAGCAGAAACCCCGAGCGGGGGTCAATGTCATCCGTGTCGTCAGCGGCCGCCTCCCGGAGCCGGGGGATGGATTTGAGAAAAGCCTCTTCCGGGTTGGGCCCGGGCTTGGGCGGGAGCAAATCCCCATAGAGAAGCTCTTCCAGTTCCGTTCTGGTTTTGTCGCTCATGGCTTTACCCGATCATCCCGGAGCGCTCAGCGAATAAACATCTCCAGGATGGCTTTCTGAAAATGGAGGCGGTTTTCCGCCTGGGTCAGGATCACCGATTGCGGACCGGCCAGAACCTCGTCGGTGACCTCCCAGCCCCGGTGAGCCGGAAGACAGTGCATGAACCGGGCCCCGGGTTTAGCCGCGGCCATCAGCTCGGCATTGACCTGAAAGCCGGCGAAGGTCTGCCGGACCTGTTCCTCGTCCTTGTCCTGCCCCATGCTGATCCAGACGTCGGTGTAAACCACATCGGCCCCGGCCACCGCCGCCTTCGGATCGGAGAAAACCTCGATCCGGTCGGGGTAAAGATCCTGGGTTTCCTTCAGCACCTCCCGGTCGGGCTCGTAACCGGGGGGGAAGGCCAGGGCGAGCTGGAAGCCGATCCGACCGCAGGCCTCGATCCAGGAATTGGCCACGTTGTTGCCGTCCCCGAGGTACGCCACCCGAACCTCCTGGTAATTGCCCAGCACCTCCCGGATGGTGAAAAGATCCGCGAGGATCTGGCAGGGATGAAACCGGTCCGAGAGCCCGTTGAGGACGGGAACCCGGGAGTTCAGGGCGAATTCCTCCAGGCGGGACTGGGCATGGGTCCGCAGGATGAGGCCATCGCAGTAGCGGGAGAGAACCTGGGCGGTATCCCCGACCGGTTCCCCCCGGGAGAGCTGGGTGTGTTCGGCCGAGAGGTAAATCGCGCGGCCCCCCAGGGAAAGGACGGCCGCTTCGAAGGAGACCCGGGTCCGGGTGCTGGGTTTTTCGAAAAGCAGGGTGATGATTTTCCCCTGGAGGGGAGGGGTGCGGAATTTCTTCGCACCCGTTTTGAGCGCCCCGGCCCGCTCGATCAGGTGATCGATTTCTTCCCGGCTTAAGTCTTGGATCCGCAGCAGGTCACGCTTGGTCATTTTTTTTCCGTTTATTTGTGATTTTGGTAAACCTCAGCCAGGCATTTTTCCAGAAGCTTCAGGCCCCGGGTAACCTCGGCGGAGGTGATGTTCAAGGGCGGGAGGAACCGGACCACGTTGCCGTGGGTCAGGTTCAGGATCAGGCCCGCGTTCAGGGCCTGCCGCACGAGCTGCTGGCCCTTTTCCCCGTCCGAAAGCTCCATCCCGAGGATCAGGCCCCGACCCCGGATTTCCCGGATCCCGGGGTATTTGGTCGCGAATTTTTCCAGGGCGGAGCGAAGGGCTTTTCCCTGGCGGCGGCAGTTTTCCAGGATCTTTTCGGACCGGATGGTATTAATGACCGCCTCGCCGGCGGCCGTGACGACGGCATTGCCCCCGAAGGTGGTGGCGTGGGTTCCCGGGGTAAAGGCCGCGGCGACCTCGTTGGTGGCCAGAACCGCGCCCAGGGGCAGGCCCCCGCCGACGGCTTTGGCCAGGGTGAGGATGTCCGGTTTAACCCCGTAGTGCTGGTAGGCGAAGAGTTCCCCGGTCCGGCCGATTCCTACCTGAACCTCGTCGAAAATGAGCAGCATGCCTTTGCGATCGCAAAGCTTCCGGACCCCGGTCATGAATTCGGGGGTGGCCGGGAGGACCCCGCCTTCTCCCTGGATCGGCTCCAGCATCACGGCCCCGGCCCAATTCCCCGCGGCCGAAACCACGCTGGCGAGGTCGTTAAAACGGGCGGTACGAAAACCCTCGAGCAGGGGAGCGAAGCCCACCTTGACCTTTTCCTGCCCGGTGGCGGAGATCATCCCCAGGGTTCTCCCGTGAAACGAGTTTTCCATCGTCACCACCCCCACCCGTTCGTCTTTCCGGCGGTTCCGGGCGTAGATCCGGGCGAGCTTGACCGCGCCTTCGTTGGCTTCCGCGCCGCTGTTGCAGAAGAACACCTTGTCGGCGAAGGAGCGCTCGACCAGAAGCTCGGCGAGGCGGACGGGAGGCTCGGTGTAGAAAATGTTGGAGGTGTGGAAGAGCAGGCCGGACTGGGCGCGGACGGCGGAAACGATTTTAGGGTGGCAATGCCCGAGGTTCCCGACGGCCAGGCCGGAGAAGAAGTCCAGGTATTCTTTTCCCTCCGGGTCCCAGAGCCGGGCGCCCCGGCCCCGGACAAAGGCGACCGGGAGACGGCCGTAGGTGTTCATCAGGACCCGGTTGCTGCGTTCGATCAGGCTGGCGGTAGTCACTTTATTCGCTTTTTTCATCTGAGCTTTTTCCTTTTGATTTAACTTTGAACCTTGAGCTTTGAACTTTGAACTTACCTTAATATCTCCGTGCCGATCCCGAGATCGGTAAAAAGTTCCAGGAGCAGGGCGTGGGCGACCCGGCCGTCGATGATGTGGGTTTTCCCCGCCCCGCCTTCCAGGGCCTGCAGGCAGGCCTGGGTCTTGGGAATCATGCCTTCGGAAATCCAGCCGTCGGCAATAGCCTTTTTCAACTGCCGCGCCCTGAGGCTGGCCGCCAGCTTACCCTCCCGGTTCTTAATCCCTTCCACGTCGGTCAGGACGATCAGCTTTTCCGCCCGGAGCGCCCCGGCCAGGTGCCCGGCCAGGTGATCGGCGTTCAGGTTGTAGCTCTGCCCCTCCAGGTCCGAGCCGATCGGGGCCACCACCGGGATATAACCGGAATTTTCCAGGGTGCGGATCAGACCGGTGTCGATGGCTTCGATTTCGCCTACGAAACCCAGATCCACATTTTTCTACGGGGCGGGCTCGAGCTCGTCGGATTGAATTTTCCGGACCCGGACCAGTCCGCCGTCCTTGCCACAGATCCCGACCGCTTTTCCGCCGATGCCGTTAATCAGCCCGACGATTTCCGAGTTGATCGTGCCCCGGAGGACCATTTCCACCACCTCGAGGGTTTCGGCATCGGTGACCCGGAGCCCGGAAACAAACCGGGACTTGAGTCCCAGGCGCTTTAAATATTCTCCGATCTGCGGCCCGCCGCCGTGAACGATGACCGGGTTGATCCCCACGTATTTCAGGAGCACCACGTCCCGGGCGAACTCGCGCTTGAGTTCCTCCTTGACCATGGCCGCCCCGCCGTATTTGATGACCAGGGTTTTCCCCGCGAAGCGCCGGAGGTAGGGAAGCGCCTCCAGCAGGGCCTGAGTCCGGGTGATTTTTTCTTCCATGGCTTTAACCCTTTCTCGGCGGTGCCGGGCGGAATTTTTTCAGTTCCTCCAGGGCGCCCCGCCGTTCCAGGTCGGCTTTCAGGAGAGCCTTTTTCAAACGCTGGGTCTGACTTTCGGCCTCGGCCAGCTCATCAATCCGCGATTCCAGGTTTTTATGAAGCCATTCGATCTTGAGCACGACGGAAAGTCCGAGGGCGATGGAGGACATCAGGCCCAGATCTTCCGGCCCGAAGCCTCCGGGATTCTGGCAGTTGGCGGCAACCAGGAGACCCAGGCATTTGCCGCGCTGGATGATCGGTACCGGGATCAGCTCCCGGAGGGAAGAAAGATTCTTTTGGTCCACCTCCGGGTTAAAGCGCGGATCGTTCTGGGGTTCCTTCAGAATAAATCCTTCCCGGCTGTCCAGGGTCCAGCCTAGGAGACCCTGGCCGGGTTTCAGGGACAATTCGGTCCGGATCTCTCCGGCCGGACCCCAGCCGGCTGCCAGTTTAAAACTACCTTCCCCGTCTTCCAGGTAGATGAAGACCGCTTCGCTTTTGGTCATTTCCCGGACCCACTCGCTGAGGTCCAGGTAGATCCGGCCGATTTCGGCACTCTCGCTCAGGATCCGGAACATCTCTTTCTGGATATCCAGGCTTTTCTGCCGGCGGGTATCCTCGCCGGATTCGGCCGGGGGTTTTTCCGGGGCGGGCGGTTCCGGTGTTTTCAGGCGGGTGACCCAGCCCAAAACCCGCCGCACCTCCCGGGCTTCCGCCGGCTTGATCACGTAATCCAGGGCTCCCAGGGAGAGGGCCCGGTCCGCCCAGGTCAGTTCCCGGGGCTCGGCCAGGACCAGGATGGGAAGGAGCGGGCGGATTTCCTTGACCCGTTTCAGGAGATCAAGGCCGTGCATTCCCGGCATGATGATATCGATAAAAGCCACATCGACGTCCTCGGTTTCCAGTAATTTCAAGGCTTCCCGGCCGCTCCGGGCCGGGAGGACCGTGTATCCTTCCGCCTCGACCGACCGGGTCAGGGTTTCCCGCTCCCCGTCGTTATCGTCGGCGATCAGGGCCTTTTTCCCGCCGGTTTGGGTGTCCGGTTTCTCTTCCGTGGTCACGTCGGCATCCGTTTAGAGAATGTAACGGCTCAAATCCTCGTTTTTCAAAACCTCTTCCAGCCTTTCCCGGACGTAGGGGGCGTCGATCCGGACCTGGACCCCCGGCATTTCCGGCGCGGAAAAGGAAACCTCTTCCAACAATCTCTCCATCACCGTGTGCAGGCGGCGGGCCCCGATGTTTTCTGTCCGCTCGTTCACCAGCCAGGCGATCCGGGCAATCTCGGTGATGGCGTCAGGCGGGAAAACGAGCTCCACCTCTTCGGTTTTCAAAAGGGCGATGGCCTGCCGGATCAGGGAGTTCTCCGGTTCATTCAGGATCCGGACGAAGTCCTCCTGGCTCAGGGGGTTGAGTTCCACCCGGATGGGGAACCGGCCCTGGAGCTCCGGGACGAGGTCCGAAGGCTTGGAAACGGTGAAGGCGCCGGCGGCGATGAAAAGAATGTGATTGGTCCGGACCACCCCGTATTTGGTCTGCACGGTGGTGCCTTCCACCACCGGCAGGAGGTCGCGCTGCACCCCTTCCCGGGAGACATCCGGGCCGTAGCCCTTTTCCTTGCCGGCGATCTTGTCGATCTCATCAATAAAGACGATCCCGTGGTTTTCCGCCCGCTCGACCGCCCGGGGAATGATCTGGTCCAGATCGATCAGCCGCTGTTCCTCCTCGTCGGTCAGGAGTTTGAGCGCCTCGGGGACGCTGGCCTTTTTCTTGCGGGATTTCTGGGGGAGGAAATTGCCCAGCATCTCCCGGAACTGCATTTCGATGTCCTCCATGCCCCCGGCGTTGGAGAAAATCTCGACCATCGGCAGGGAACGGGAATGGGTTTCCAGCTCCACGTAACGGTCGTCGAGCTTGCCGGTTCGGAGGAGCTGGCGGAGCCGTTCCCGGGTGGAATCGGGTGCGGGTTCCGGGGCGGGTTCCGGGGATCCCGGGGGCAGGGAGCCCGCCGGGGAAGTCAGGGGGGCCGGGGTCACCGGGGGACGGGAGGGAAGCAGGAGGTCGAGCAGGCGCTCCTCGGCCAGTTCCCCGGCCTTGGCATGGACCCGCGCCTGTTCCTCTTCCTTCATCATTTTGACCGAGAGCTCGACCAGGTCCCGGATCATGGATTCCACGTCTCTCCCCACGTAGCCGACCTCGGTGTATTTGGACGCTTCCACTTTCAGAAAAGGGGCCTGGGCCAGGCGGGCCAGGCGCCGGCAGATCTCGGTTTTGCCCACCCCGGTGGGACCGATCATGATGATATTCTTGGGGGCGATTTCGTCCCGGAGCTCGGCGGGGACCTGCTGTCTCCGCCAGCGGTTGCGCAGGGCGATGGCCACCGAGCGCTTGGCCTGCTTTTGCCCGACGATATAGCGATCGAGCTCGGCGACGGTTTCCTGAGGGGTTTGCTCCATGGAATTTATTGCAGTTCCTCGATCACGATCTGGTCGTTGGTGTAAATGCAGATCTGCGAGGCGATCTTCATGGATTCCTGGGCGATCTCCCGGGCGGAGAGCTGGGAATGCGAGAGCAGCGCCCGGGCAGCGGCCAGGGCATAGGCCCCGCCGGACCCGATGGCCACGGCCCCGCCGTCCGGCTCGATCACGTCCCCGCTCCCGGAGACAATCAGGGCTTGCTCCCGGTCCATCACGAGGAGAAGGGCCTCCAGCCGCCGCAGGACCCGGTCGGTGCGCCAGTCCTTGACCAGTTCCACCGCGGCGCGGGTCAGGTTCCCGGCGTACCGATTAAGTTTCTCCTCGAATTTCTCGAAGAGGGTGATGGCGTCGGCGGTGGAGCCGGCGAACCCGGCGATGACCTGGTCCTGGTAAAGCCGGCGAACCTTGCGGGCGGTCCGCTTCATGATCACCTCGCCGGTGGTAACCTGGCCGTCCCCGGCTACGGCGACTTTGCCCTGGTGGCGGACCGCCAGGATCGTGGTGCCGTGAAAGCTGTTGATGTTCTGTTCCATAATTAAACTAAAATTATATCACCTTACTATATCCAATACCCAATCCGCGGAATAACCTCGTTCCCGGGGAAAATCAAAGGCCGGTTTACGCTCACCGGCCCCTTATAATTAATATAAATAAAACAGGGGCAATATTCAAATATCCCCCATCACAAAATACCTTACGCTACCGGTCTTAAGTCCGAGGTCAAAATCAAATTTAAGAAAGAATGGTAGCCGCAACCTTATAGGTTGCGTTTTTTTTTGAGATTTTCTTTTCGAATGGCGCAGGCTTTCCTCGACCACAGTGTCTCGGGATCTAATCGAAAAGCCTGCGGCTACCCGTAGACAAGGGACTGGGGACTGCGAATAAATCTCTACCAGGAATAACGCTGGAAAGGCTTGGGAACGTACCACTTCTCAAAGTTGTAGGAGATCCCGGCCGGGGCGGGTTCGATGCCCCGGAAGCGTTTTTGAATGGCGGGGAGCGCCTCGGGGTAGAAAAGAAAAACATAAGGCTGCTCTTCGGCCAGGATTTCCTGGATCCGGAAATAGGCCTGCTTCCTTTTCTCCAGGTCGAAGGTATGCCGTCCCTGCTCCAGGAGCTGGTCCACCTCCGGATTGATGAAGTTCACGAAGTTGAGTTCCTTTTCCTTGGTTTTGCTGGAATGCCAGATGTCGAACTGGTCGGGTTCCGGCCCCATTTGCCAGCCCAGAATCACCACCTCGAACCGGCGCTTATCAATAAACTCATTAATGAAGGCCGACCATTCCAGGATCCGGATCTTCACGCTGATCCCGATCTTTTTCAGGCGGCGCTGGATGATCTCGGCGGTGCGGGAGCGGGTGATGTTGCCTTGGTTGGTCAGGATGGTGAATTCGAAAGGCTGC
Organism: Pseudomonadota bacterium; assembly: GCA_026388615.1. Taxonomy (GTDB): domain Bacteria; phylum Desulfobacterota; class JAPLJL01; order JAPLJL01; family JAPLJL01; genus JAPLJL01. The sequence goes on from JAPLJL010000033.1 coordinate 8,914, forward strand.
CCGTCCTTGTCCAGGATGCCGTCGCCGTTGCGGTCTTCGTAACCGGCTTCTTTTAAAAGCCGACGGGCCTGGTCCGGATCGTAGGGATATTTTTTCACATCGGGGTTATAGAACCAGGTGTTGGGGCGGTAGGGCCCGGTCGCCTCCACCCCCAGCCCGAAGAGCACACCGTCGATGATTTCCTTCTTGTCGATGGCAGAGGCGATCGCCTGGCGGACCCTTTTATCGGCGAAGCGGGGGTCTTTCAGGTTGAAACCTAGATAGGAATAGCTGAAGGTCAGGTAACGGTAACGAGTGTAGCTTTCCCGAAACCTGGCGTTTTCGCTCTGCCGGGCGTATTGCAGGGGGGTTAACCCCACTTCGTCCAACCCGCCGGAAAGGAGTTCCAGAAACATCGTGGCCTGGTCGGGGATGATCCGGTAAATGTAACGGTCGATGTAGGGACGGCCCGCGAAATAATTGGGGTTGAAGGAAAGCTCGATCTTCTCCCCGGTCTTCCAGCCTCCGAACCGGTAGTAGCCGGTGCCGACGGGATTGCGGACGAGAGAGCTTTTGGTGAGGTCCTGGTTGACGAGCAGATGCCGGGGGATTATCCCCACCCCCCAGCTGTCCAGGGCCGGGGCGAAGGGCTGCTTGTAGCTCACCTGGAAGGTATTGGGGTCCAGGACCTTGGCCTCCCGAACTTCCAGAAACGCGCTGGCATAGGCGGTAGGGGTGCGGGGATCGGTGATGGCCTGGTAGGTGAAGAGGGCGTCTTCGGCGGAGAAGGGCTTGCCGTCGTGCCATTTCACCCCCGAGCGCAGGTGAAAGGTGATGGTCAAACCGTCCTTGCTGATTTCCCAGGACTGGGCCAGGTCCCCGACGATGTTGAGGTCCTTGTCATATTTGATCAGGCCGTTGTAGACCAGGCCGGCGATTTCCGCGGAGGCCGAATCCGAGGCCAGGATGGGAATCAGGGTGGAAGCGTCGCCGATCGAGCCCACGATGATCGCGTCGCCGGTGGCCGGGGCTTCCGCTCCCGGCCCGACCGTCCCGGCCGGGGGCGGGGTGGATTTTTTCTGGCAGGCCGGGAGAAATATGGCGACGAGCAAGGCGGCGAAAAGGATTTTCCCTGAGTTTCTAAACATACGGATTAAAAATTTACTCTGATCAAGGTATGAATTCAATACATAAACAAGTCTGGGATTTTCTGTTTAAATCTTGATTTGGGTACAACTAATGTATGGGCTTAACCGATTTCATATTTAGTTGTCATTGCGAGGAGCACTTGCGACGAAGCAATCTCTGTCTGGGCGGCGAGATTGCCGCGCTCCCTTTGGTCGCTCGCAATGACGATCCTATTAGTATTCGAAAGCCAAAGGATCCGGAAGTTTCGGACGGCGGTCATATTGCTTGACACTACCGGCAGACTGGCGAAGAATTACTCTGGGAACCACTGGAAAGAGGAGAGAGAATGAAAGTAAGAAAAGCGGTAATCCCGGCGGCGGGGAGAGGAACCCGGTTTCTGCCGGCCACCAAGGCGATTGCCAAGGAGATGCTCCCGATCGTGGACCGTCCCACTATTCAATACGTGGTGGAAGAGGCCGTCCTTTCCGGGGTGAAAACCATTGTTTTGATTACCAGCCGGGGCAAGAGTGAAATCGAGGATCATTTCGACCTGGCCCCGGAGCTGGAGAGTCTCCTGCAGAAAAAAGGCGATCAGAAGGCCTGGCAGGAGGTCCACGCCCTGGCCGAGATGTGCGAGATTATCTCCGTCCGCCAGCAGGAGCAGAAGGGGCTTGGCCACGCGGTTCTCTGCGCCCGGCAGGCGGTCGGGAACGAGCCGTTCGCGGTTTTGCTCGGCGACGACATCATGGACGCCGACCCGCCGGTGACCGCCCAGATGATCCGGGCTTTTGAGGAATTCGGGGGCTCGATCGTCGGGGTGCTGAATGTTCCCCGGGATAAGGTCCATCTTTACGGGGCGATCAAGGGCAAGGAGGTGAAGTCTCGGGTGCACCGGATCGAGAGAATTATAGAGAAGCCGAAGCCAGAGGAGGCGCCCTCAACCATCGTCAGCACCGGCCGCTATCTCTTTACCCCCCGGATTTTCGATCTCCTGGCAGACCAGGCTTCCGGCCGGGGCGGGGAGATCCAGCTTACCGACGCGATCGACCGCCTGGCCCAGATCGAGCCGGTTTACGCCCTGGAATACCAGGGGCTCCGGTTTGACGCTGGGGAGAAAATCGGCTACCTCCGGGCCAACCTTCATTACGCCCTGAAGCGCCCGGATCTTTCTGCCGGGGTTAAGGAATTGATCCGGGAATTCTCCAAGAAGATTTAAATTATGGCTACTAGGATGTTTGACGGATCAAAATATACTCGTTATTCCGGACCTGATCCGGAATCCAGATTTTTCTGGATCCCGGCTTTCGCCGGGATGACATAAAGAGGAGTAATCCCAATTGAGGTTTGTCCCGTACTCCGATGGGGGATGGGATGACAGGCACAGGAAACCAGGGGAGAATAAACTTGAAAATTTCCAACCTGAGGATCAGGCGATACGCCTTTACCATATTGTTTTTTCTATTCCTTGCTCCTTGCTCCCTGCTCCTTGCTCGGGCCGCTTCGGCTTACCTGCCTCCCCCCGAGCGGATCCTGGCCAAAACCCTGAAAACCATGCCCGACGGGACATTCCTCCGGGCCCGGGGAACCCTGGAGTTATTACCGCCGGAGCCCTCTGCTCCCGGTCTGGCCGTTTCCTTCCGGTTTTATCTTGCGATTCCCAATCAGATCAGGTTCGAGTTTTCATCGCCTTCTTACGCGAAGGGCCTGACCGTGGTGGTGATCAAGAACAATATTCTGCTCTCGGCCAAGGATTCGGAGCTCGCCCGGGTAATCGGCCAAGAACTGCCGAATCTTTTGCCGGCCTTATTCGCCCCTTTCATCTCCGAGGGGATTAAAGCCCTCAGAACCAGCCTCGAGGGCCAGGGGATAAACGCGGGCCAGGTCAGTCTCGAGCATTTCGAGCGCGAGATTGTTTACCGGATCGGCAATCCGGAAGCGGGAAATCCGGGGATCTGGTTGAACAAGGACAATTATTTCCCTCGGCGGCTCGAGCTTTCCCGGGAAAAACCCGTCAGGATTGATTATCTCAAGTATCGATTTCTCGAAAACAGCACGGCCTGTCCGGCGGAAATCGATCTTGATTCCGGGGGAAAACCTTGGGTGAAGATCCGGTTTTATTCGATCCAATTGATCCCCGCCTTCCCCCCGGGTTTCTTTTCGCTCAAATAAATAGAGGCGATGTTTTTCCCGTTTCACAGGTCGGGATGAGTTTAAATATTTTTCCCTCCCCCTTGGGGTGAGGGCGGGGGAGAGGGTGACGTTTAAATATTTCACCCTCCCCTTCATCCCCTCCCCTCGAGGGAGGGGAAATTGATGGTGTAAATATTTTGTGGGGGAAAATTTGCTGATTCTGATCGGGTTGTTTGTTTTCAGTTACCTTCTGGGGTCCATTCCTACCGGGTATCTCCTGGCTCGAAGCCAGGGGATCGATATCCGCGAGGTGGGCAGCGGCAACATCGGGGCCACCAACGTCGCCCGCGCGCTGGGGAAAAAGGCTGCCATCGCGACTTTTGCCGGGGACGCGCTGAAAGGGGTGATCCCGGTATTGATTGCCGGCTGGCTGGATCTCGGCATGGAGGTCGAGGCGCTGGCCGGGCTGATCGCCTTCCTGGGTCACTGTTTCTCGGTTTTCCTGAAATTCCGGGGCGGCAAGGGCGTGGCTACCGGATTCGGGGCCTGCCTGGCGCTGGCGCCGGTTCCCGCCCTGATTGCCATCGCGCTCTGGGGCGCGATATTTATCCCCACCCGCCTTTCTTCCCTGGCCGCCCTGGCCGCGGCCCTCGCCCTGCCGTGGCTGGTCTGGTTTATCAGCGAACCTCCGATCCTCTTATACTTTACCCTGCCGGTGATCGTCATCCTCATTTTCAACCACCGGGAAAACATCCAGCGGCTCTGGAAAGGCAAGGAATCAAAGTTCTGAGATTGCCGAATGCCGCTTTTGTCATTCTGAACCCCGAGGGGATTAACTTATTCCGTCATTCCGCACTTGATGCGGCCTGCCCGAGCCGTTGGCTCGTGTCGGCCAGGGAATCCAGTTTTATCCTCTGGATCCCGGCTTCCTCCGGGATGACGAAGGAGAGTGGATGCCGGCTTTCCCTCGACTGGGTTCGGGGCAAGTCGCCGGGCTCGCAGAGCTCGGAGGCGTAAGGTGCAAAAGCAGAAGATAGAAGATTGGTGATAGGAAATGGGGTTTGTTGGGTTTTAAGGAAAACCGGCTTCCGGCCCCGCTTCCAGCCCGTAGGGCTTACAGGCCGGCTTCCGGCCCGTAGGGCCTTACAGCCCGGAGGGAGGGTAGGGGCCTACAACCCGGAGGGGGGGAGGTTCTTGCTCAGAGAAAATCGACCGCCGACGGCAGACCGCCGTTTAAATCTGTCATTGCGAGCGACAGCTAAGCAATCTCTCTTTTCCGCTTTGCCTTTGCTCCCTGCCCTATGCGCTATGCCCGTTGCTCTCAGCGACCTTCCCCCCTAAAAAAGGAAAAGAGCCAACGAGCCAGACCAAGAAAGCTGACCGCTGACGGCTGAAAGCTTAAGGGCTTTTTTCCCCTGCCTACTACCTACCAGCTACCACCTACGACCTGGTTTTTTACGCCTGACGGATCGGGAGGATTACGGAAGTTACCCCGTCCCAGTGCAGGCGCCGCTGGATGGCGAAGGCGGTCTCGTTGTGCAGGAGCTTGTGATAAAACTTCTCCAGGCGGAAGGTGATCTGCCCGGTGAAGACGACGGACTGGGGATATTCCTTGATGATGGATTCGCAGAGGTTGACGGCGCTTGCCACCACATCTGTCGCTACCTCCATCCGGTAATCGGCCGGGTAGCCGAGCCGGCGGGCCAGGTCCACGTATTCCTCCAGGGATTCTTTCACCGAATGTTCCAGCGCGGCGGCCGCGTAGGCTCCTTTGAACGAGCCGGAATCAACCACTCCGACCGAAATAAAAATT
>JAPLJL010000101.1 GCA_026388615.1 Pseudomonadota bacterium
ATTTTATTAAATTTCTTTATTAATTTCGAAGTTATTTATTTGTACTTATCCAATAAGTCCTTAGTTTGCTTCTGGGCTTCATCCAGAAAAGGTTTAATCATGGCAATTACCCCGTATACCATAATAAGGATGCCGAGCCCCAGGCCGACAATAGAAAATACCGGGAAGCCCCATGCCACTTTTTTGTCCACCCACCAACCCAGGACGGTAGGCAAAATCAGGGCGAAAGCGATGAAAAAGCCCACCATGATGAATTGCAGGGCCAGGACGAAAGCTTTGGTGACGACTACCGGTTTTAATTTCATAAGCCGCAGGCTTTTTCAGCCTTATTTTCTGTTCGAGTTGCTACAGAATCCTATTTTTTCCTTATAGTAAGCCAAGAGAAAAATCGCGTCAACTAAGATAACTCAACCATTGTCCAATCAAGCATCCTGAAAATCATAACGAGCTAACTTGTAAAGACCAATAACCATGACCAAGGTTCCCAGTCCCAGTCCGCTCAGGGTCCAGACCGGAAAGGAATATGGTCCCCGCGAATCCAGATAAAAACCGATGACGGTGGGGAGAATCAGGCTTAAAGCCACGTAGAGCCCTATTCCTAACAGCTGCATCACCAGCGGAATTTCCTTTTTCATTAAGACTCCAGTTCTCCGGATCCCCCGGCTGCAAACGCCCGCCGGGGGATCCGAAGCCTGAAAGACAATGCTTTATTTACTTAATTCTTTCATTGACCAGGCTTTCGACCACGCTGGGATCGGCCAGGGTGCTCGTATCACCCAGGTTGCCAATCTCACCGGCGGCGATCTTCACCAGGATCCGGCGCATGATCTTGCCGCTCCGGGTCTTGGGCAGGGCGTCGGAGAATTGGATCTTGTCGGGAGTGGCGATGGGGCCGATTTCCTTGCGCACGTGGGCGACCAGCTCTTTTTTCAGAGCATCAGTCTTCTCGATCCCGGTCTTCAGGGTGACGAAGGCGTAGATGCCCTGTCCCTTCAGGTCGTGGGGCATCCCGACCACCGCGGCCTCGGCCACCTTGGTATTGGACACCAGGGCGCTTTCGACCTCGGCAGTGCCGATGCGGTGACCGGAGACGTTGATGACGTCGTCGATCCGGCCCATCAGCCAGTAGTAGCCGTCTTCGTCCTGGCGGCAGCCGTCACCGGTGGTGTAAACGCCCGGGAACTTGACGAAATAGGTATTAAAGAAGCGCTCGGGATCGCCGTAAACACTCCGCATCAGTCCCGGCCAGGGCCGCTTGATCACGAGCCAGCCGCCCTCGTTGACCCCGCACTTGGAGCCGTCTTCGCGGTAGATTTCCGGGAAGACGCCGGGGAAGGGCAGGGTGGCGCAGCCCGGCTTGGTGGGTATCGCGCCGGGCAGCGGGGTGATCAGGATGCCGCCGGTCTCGGTCTGCCACCAGGTATCCACGATCGGGCATTTTTCCTTCCCGATCACGGTGTGGTACCACATCCAGGCTTCGGGATTGATCGGCTCGCCCACGGTGCCAAGCACCTTCAGGGAGGAGAGGTCACGGCCGTTGGGCCATTTTTCGCCTTCCCTCATCAGGGCGCGAAGGGCGGTGGGGGCGGTATAGAAGATGTTCACGCGGTGTTTTTCCACGATTTCCCAGAAGCGGTCGGGCCTGGGGAAGGTGGGCACGCCTTCGAACATCAGGCTGGTGGCGCCGGCGGCCAGGGGGCCGTAGACGATATAGCTGTGGCCGGTGACCCAGCCGATGTCGGCGGTGCACCAGAAGGTATCTCCTTCGTGGTAATCAAAGATCCATTTGAAGGTGGTTTGGACGTAGGTGAGATACCCGGCCTGGGTGTGGAGCACGCCCTTGGGTTTGCCGGTCGAGCCGCTGGTGTAAAGGATGAAGAGCGGATCCTCGGAGTCCAACTGCTCGGGCGCGCAGACCGCGGTGATGCCTTCGGCGTTGACCTCATCGTGCCACCAGGTGTCCCGGCCCGCCTTCATCGTGACCTCGTTGCCGGCGCGCTTGACCACGATGGCCTGGGTCACGTCCGGGCACTGGTTCATGGCGGCGTCGGCGTTGGTCTTGGCATTGACCACCTTGCCGCTCCGGTAGTAGCCGTCGCAGCAGATCAGGAACTTGGACTTGCAGTCCAGGAGCCGGTCCTTCAGGGCGTCGGCCGAGAACCCGCCGAAGACCACGCTGTGGATGGCGCCGATCCGGGCGCAGGCCAGGAGGGCCATGGGGAGCTCGGGGATCATCGGGAGGTAAATGGTGACCCGGTCGCCTTTTTTGACGCCCTTCTTCTTGAGGACGTTGGCGAACTTGCAGACCTCGCTGTAAAGCTGCTGGTAGGTGTAGGTCTTGGTCTCGCCCATGGGCTCGCCTTCCCAGATGATGGCGGCCTGGTTTTTCTTTACGGTTTTAAGGTGCCGGTCCAGGCAGTTGTAGGAGACGTTGATCTTGCCGCCCACGAACCACTCATGCTTAGCCTTGGCGAAATCCTCCACCAGGACCTTGTCCCACTTCTTGAACCAATCGAGCTGCTCGGCCTGCTTGGCCCAGAAACCCTCAAGGTCATCCTCGGATTCTTTGAAAAGCTTCTTATACTCAGCCATGCTCTTGATGTGGGCCTGAGCGCTCATTTCCTTGGTGGGAGGAAATTTCCTCTTTTCGTCCATCATCGACATCATGCCTTTTTTCTCTTCCGCCATGATCCCTCCTTAGGTTTTTAAAGGTTATTTTTTCATGTTAATTTTCCGCATTTTGTATACACTGGCCAATCAAGTCCTGTCAAGACCCTAATTTGCTCCGGGAAAAATCATTTCGTAACTTACTGATTATCAATAAAAATATTTGTTTTTGTCTCCTGGTTGATTTTGCTTCGGAAGCGAGGTCAAAAGTTTTTAATAGTGAGCGAAAACAAAACACGAGTAAAAATCGGGGATCCCTCCTTTATATTTAAGGAAGAGCGGCAGGGGAATTAAGGTTTTCAGGGGAGGGGCTTATTTTCTGGGCGCAATCTCTCCGGCTCCGGGCAGGATTTGGATCTGCTCCGGGCCGGAGATCACCATTTCCGGCCGGCCTTCGTATTCCTTGATTATTCCGGTCACCCGGACCTGCTTCCCGAGGTAGACTTTTTCCGGCGGGGAGGGGAAGCGGGCGAAATCGGAAGCGAAGATGACCACGGAGAAATAGCGTTTCCAATTGGAATGAAAGTTCAAAAAACACGCTTTCCCGGAGTTGTGGGCGAGGACGATCTTTCCCTCGACGGAAATCAAGCTGCCGGCATACCTGCCGGCCTCCTCCCAGGAAACCGCCTGGGTTTTTATCTCCTCTCCGGAGATGAGCCGCCAGCCCCGGGAGAGCAGGTGATTTTCGAGGTCCCGGGGGGACAGCTTCGGAGCCTTGAGCCTCAGTTCCTCAAGTTCGGCCGCCAGCCCGTTCTGGTCCAGGTGGGTTTTCAGGAGTTTCTGGTAGCGGACCATCCAGAGATTCCCGGCGGCGGGGAAAACCTGGAAGGAATCGGCCTCGTTTTTCTGGAGCCATCGGAATTCCGCCAGCCCGTTTTCCTGCCAGAGGCCGCTGCGGTTCTCGCGGGCTTCCGCCTCCAGCTGGTTGAATTCGTCCAGGAAGCGGAACGGGAAGCGCCGGAAGACAAACCCGTAGCCCTGGCGGACCAGCTCGGCGTTCAGGAAGGTCCCGTCCGGGAGGTAGATATAACTCAGGCGGCGGCCGTAACGGTCGAATTTTTCAGCATCGGAGTCGATCCGGATCCGCCGGCCCTCGGCCATTTTCCGGGTAAAACCCGCGGCCTCCTCAGAGAAGAACTGGGCCGGTTTTTCCGGGTGGTATTTCTCCGGCGTGTCCACCCCGATCAGACGGATCTTTTCGAGGCGGTGCTCGCAATCGGCCTCGAGGGTGTCGCCGTCGATGATCCTGACCACGGTGCAGTATTCCGCGGACCAGGCCGGCCCGGGGGCCAAAACCAGGAGCAGGAGGCAGAACAGGAATGAAAGCGGAAGAATAATTTTCAGGTTTCTGGTCTGGGACATTTTTTTTCTCCCCCTCGGCCCTCTCCTTTTATATCATATTTATTATTTCCTTATTTATAAATCATTTTTCAGCTTCCAGCACTCAGAATGGATAATAAACGGTAGGTGTCAGACGTAAGGCGTGAGTCGTAAGGGGCCAAGTGTCAGCACCTATTAACCGTAAGGCGTAAGGGGCAAGAGGAAAGAACCAACAATATATTTTGTCATTGCGAGGCAACGCCGAAGCAATCTCAGTTTCTTTCATTTTTACAAAACCCGGGGGGTTGGTCCTCGCGACACCCACGCCTTTGGCGGGGCACGCAAACTCTTTAAGAGCCGACTCTTGATCCTGCCACAGGCGGGACCGGATTACGTGATCGCGCACATTGGTTTGGGGAGCGAGACCAACCCCCCAAAAAGAAGAAAAAACTAACTATAAGGCTGACTGTTCCTCTCCGGTACGAACTATCGGCTCGGGTAGGCTGCGGTCCCTGGCCGGTCTTGCCCGGCGCGGGCAGGCAGCCGTCGGCGGTCGGCGGTCGTTTTTCTGCTTCCTCTTGCATCCCGAATGTAAGTTTATATAATTCCTTCTCAGGTCCGATAAGGAGGAAAAAAGAATGGCACGGGAAAAAGAAATGATCGCGAAGGCGTTAAAGCAGGGGCAGAAGGCTCTTTCCGAATACGAATCCAAGGAATTCCTGAAATCATTCGGCGTTCCGGTGACGAAGGAAATCCTGGCCAAGGATCTCAAGGAGGCGAAAAAGGCCGCCGGCCAGATCGGTTACCCGGTGGTTTTAAAGGCCTGCGCCTGGGCGCTGATGCATAAGACCGAGAAGAACTTGGTCCGGGTAGGAATCCGCGACGAGAAAGAGCTGGAACAGGCTTTCGCGGAAATTACCAAAACGGCCGGGAAGGAAATCGACGGGGTCCTGGTGGCGGAGATGGTCAAGGGCGCGCGCGAACTGATCGTGGGGCTGACCCGCGACCCGCAATTCGGCCCCTGCGTGATGTTCGGCCTGGGCGGCATCATGACCGAGATCCTGAAGGACGTGGCTTTCCGGGTCGCCCCCCTGGAGGATTACGACGCCGCCGACATGCTCGAGGAAATCAAGGCCAAGAAGATCCTCGATCCCTTCCGGGGAGAGGAAAAGGCAAACCGCGAGGTCCTGAAGAAAGCACTGATAGCCATCGGCCAGATCGGGCTGGATTTTCCCGAGGTGGCCGAGATCGATATCAACCCCCTGATCATCCGGAAGGACGGCAATCCCGTCGCGGTTGACGCGCTCGTCACTCTCAAAGCCCAATAAACCCACGGGCTTAATTACCAATAACCAAGCGCCAATAACCAAACGACAAACAATTTCCCCAAAAATATTTTTTATTGTTTGTGATTGTCTTTTTCGTTTGGTAATTGGAGTTTGGAACTTGGAATTTGATCATTAATCATTAACCGATGGATCCCATCATTGAGCGTTTCGCTCCCTTGTTTTCCCCCCGGACGCTGGCGGTGGTCGGGGCCTCAAAGGACGCCCGCAAGTGGGGCTTCACCGTTCTCCGCAATCTCATCTCCGGCGGCTTCACCGGGAAGATCTACCCGGTCAATCCGCGCGAGCCCGAGATCATGGGCCTCAAGGTTTTCCCCTCCCTAGCCGCGATCCCCGGCGAGATCGATCTGGCGATCGTGATCGTCCCGTCTCCGCAGGTTCTCTCCGTCCTCCAGGACTGCCGGCAGCGGGGAGTAAAAGCGGTTTTCATCATTACTTCCGGATTCGGCGAGACCGGCGATGAGGGTAAGAGCATCGAGAAAGAGATCGCCCGGATCGCGGAGGAAGGCCGGATCCTCCTGGCCGGGCCCAACGGGCAGGGCCTGGTCAACACCAAGGTGAAAATGTATGCCCTGATGGGCGCGATCACCCCGGAAGTGGGGCACATCTCCCTGGTTTCCCAGAGCGGGAACGTGGGGGGGACCCTGATGAGCCGGGGGACGCAGCTGCAGGTGGGATTCCAGAAGTTCATTTCCAGCGGCAACGAGGCCTTCCTGAAAACCGAGGATTACCTGGAATATTTCGGGGCCGATCCCGATACCCGGGTGATCCTGGCGTATGTCGAAGGCATCAAAGACGGCCGCCGGTTTGTCGAGGTCGCCGGACGGGTTGCCCGGAAAAAGCCGGTCCTGCTCCTGAAGGGGGGCCGGACCCGGGCCGGAAATCGGGCCACCGCCTCCCACACCGGCTCGATGAGCTCGGAGGATGCCCTTCTCACGGACGCCCTGAAACAGGCCGGAGTGATCCAGGTGGATGGGATGGAAGACCTGTTTGACCTGGGGGTGGCCTTTATCCGCCAGCCTTTGCCCCGGGGGAAGAGGGCGGGGATTCTCACCATCGGGGGTGGCTGGGGGGTCCTGGCCGCCGACGCCGCGGAGCGGGAAGGGCTGGACGTAGTTCCCCTTCCTCCCGGGGTGATCGCGGAACTGGATCGGTTCCTGCCGGCCTGGTGGAGCCGGGTTAACCCGGTGGACACCGTAGCGGGAACGGCGGGGGGGATGCTCCTCAAGTCCCTCAAGGTTTTACTCGCCTGCCCGGAAATCGACGGCCTGATCCTCCTCGGGATCGGGCACAACTACCCGCTGGCCAAGAAAATCAAGGAATCGCCCTTTTACCCGGATTTCGGCCTGGATAAGATCGCTGACCAGATGATGCAGGACGATCTGGCCACCGCCGCCGAGATCGTGAGCCTGATGGACCAGTATCAGAAGCCGGTGGTCACCTCGTCGGAAGCGGCGGCCTACTCGCGGGTGGTCGGGAACCAGGCCCTCCAGATCCTGGAGCGGGAAGGGATCATCACTTACACCACCCCGGACAAGGCGGCCCGCGTCCTGGCCACGCTGGCGAAGCGCTCCGAATTTCTCCGGAAACGCCGGTCAGAATAAGCAGCCAAGTACGAAGCAGCCGAGCAGCCGGGCTACTAAGACTAAACAAAAAGTATTTTTGTAGTTGCCCGATTCATCGGGCATATTTAAAACCGCCGATAAATCGGCAGACTACAAATTGTTCTGTCATTGCGAGGACCCCCGCTATTGCGGGGGGACGAAGCAATCCCTCAAAAAGTAGTTGCCCGATTCACGTTTCCCGTCACTGGGCGGGATCGGGCGTATATGAGGCTTCGGTTTGTTTTCCCGTCATTTCTTGACTCGAAACCAGAAACCAGAAACCCGAAACTGGATATTGTTTGGAATTTTTATCCGAAGGATGAATATGGTGGACAGGGCCGGAATTGAACCGGCCACCCTCGGATTTTCAGTCCGATGCTCTACCAACTGAGCTACCTGTCCTTAATCGGAATGATACCATCGTTTCCGTTTTTTTCAACCGGAGGGAAATTTTTTGAAAAACCTTTCAAAAAAGTCTGGATGAAGACCAGACCTCCTTGATCAGTTATCCAAGTCCTTTAAAAAAGGCAGGGCCAGAAGTGACCCTACCTTTTTCCGTTAATAATTAAGCCTGCGTAATTGATTACTTCTTGACGATCTCGACGCGGCGATTCTTGGCCCTGCCGTCTTCGGAGCGATTATCCGCGATCGGCTTCTCTTGACCCCAGCCGACCGCTGTCAGTCTGGCCGCGGCGATCCCTTTTTGGACGACCGCGTTCATGACTGATTTGGCTCTCTGCGAGGAAAGGGTCTTGTTGCTCTCCGGGGTTCCCACATTGTCGGTGTGGCCTTCGATGCTCATCTTAAGCTCCGGGTGAGTTTGGAGAAGCGCCGCGATCTGGTCGATGATCCCCTGGGACTCGGGTTTGATGCCGGATTTGCCGGTGTCGAAATTGACATAGAGGGCAATAAAGCCGTCCTTGCTCAGCGCGTTGTACATGGCGTCCGCGGTCACTTCCTGAATCATGGGTGCCATTTCGAGGATGACCAATTCATAATTCCGCCCCTCGTTAAAGACTTCAAGCGCGATCCAGGTTTCCTTTCCTCCTTTGGTCACCTTGAATGTACTCCGCCGATCCTCATCGAAAAGAACCGTCCCCCCGATATTTTTTACCGCGTTGCCGTAATTGCGGCGGACCTGCAGAAAGCTGGGCTGGGGGGAACCCTCTTGCAGAGAATATGCGATCTTGGCCCGATTTCCCTCCAGGGTTTTGGTGCCTTCTTGCAAATAAAAATCGACGGAATTGAAGTTATTTTCACAGGAAGAAATATAATAATTATTCATCCTCGAAATCAGGGGATGATCCTTACAGCCTTCCGCGTCCTTCTCCTGGCTGAAGGCAACCCCAACAGTCAGAAGGGACAGGCACACAGCGCCTGACAAGATATAAGTGATTTTTTTCATGATCATTCTCTCCTCGCTGGATTTCTGGAGGCAGGATGAGAAATAATCCTGCCTCCGGTTTTTAACAACCGGATACGCAGATGAATCTTCCCCGCTAATTAAAACATTGATCGCTTCTTATCATTCAAGTAATGCACTGTCAAGAAAATTCCAGGGTTAGGTCTGGTCTTTAAGTTGGTATTTACTTCCGTTAAACGATTAATCCCCTCCTGAAACGGAGTTAATGGAACTATGCCTCACCAAAAATGCGATGCGGAGAACCATGGCATTTATTTCTTTTTTGATTTCTTAGGTTTCTTGGGCTTGGGTGGAGGCAGTGCGGCGGCGGTGAGACGAATGAGTTCGGAGAGCCGCTCACCGTCATCGATCTCTTCGGCATCGATCAGCATAGACGGCTTTGCGCCCGGGTAGGCCTCGCCTTCCTGGTAGCGCTCACCCACCAACGCTTTACCGGCCGGGGTAATTTTGACGAACAGCTGATTGTCGCACACCAGCGCGACGACCTTTTCCCCGCAATAGAGCGCGTATTCTCCAAACATCTTGCGGGCCCGGACTCCGGGCAGGGCGCTAAGCTGGTCGAGTAGGAAGTCTATGGTGCTTTGACTGGTCGCCATGGGTATCCTCATTCATTTGTTGAAAATCTCCCTACATCCCCCTTTCGACAAAGGGGGATGTAGGGAGAAAATGATGCTGTCGGACGCTGCGGGTGGTTAATAATTCCATCCCAGGAAACCGAAGGCCAGGATATTCATCAGGATTGGCACCGAGTAGAAGAAGACTACCAGGCCGACTTTGGCTTTCAGGTTCGGGCGGGTGATGACCCAGATGCAGGCGCAGAAGAACTGGAAGTACCCGACCAGGAAGATCAGCGGGATTCCCTGAAGGGAAAGATTCCAGAAGGAATATTCCCAGACCAGATGGCCGCCGAGGTTCAGCAGACATTCGATGAAGACGCAAACCGCCGAGTAAACGACGGCCCAGAACCACATCTCGGGGATGCCCAGGATCTTCTCCCGCGCGCCCTCGGAAAGGGTGTGGTAGTAAATAATGCCCAGGATGGCGAACATAAATATAATCTCGATATTCCATCCCACCAGGGTGCGGAGGGCGGTGTCGCCCGGCGTGGTCCAGAAGGCGGAGCGCTGGGTGAGATGCATGACCCACCCGTTCCAGGTCTCGTTCCAGAAGTCCACGCCCAGGATGGTGGCACCGCAGAGGACGGCGTTCCAGTCCCCGGTCTTGCGCGCGAGCTTGATTTCCTTGGTGTAGATGTAAAACACGATCGAGAGCAGCGGAATGATGTACCACTTGAGCATGTGCAGGTCCCGCAGGCCGTTTAATGCTTGAATCGTGGCATCAGTCATAGACACCTCCTTCGGAGTTGATGACCGCCGACCGCCGACGGCCGACCGCCGTTATAATTTGTCATTCTGAGCCCTGAGCTTGTCGAAGGGCGAAGAATCTCGATTTTGCCTTTGAGCTTTCACCTTTCACCTATGAGCTTTGACCTTTGCCCTTCCTGGACACTATGGACACAATAGACTCGATAGACGCATTTGCCCTATGCTCTATGCCCTTTGCCCCATGCTTTTTTTTCAGTGCCATTTGAATATCCTCAAGGCTACCGCGAAACTGACCAGGCTCCAGAACGCGAGGACGGCCAGCTCCCAGGTGATCGCGCTTATCCCGGAGCCGTCGTTCATCACCGCGCGGGCGGCGTCATTCAGGGCGGTCAGGGGCAGGAGGCGAATCCAGGGGTGGAGAAACTCGGGGAAGCGGGAATAGGCGAAGAAGGAACCCGAGAGGAGCCACAGGGGAAGCTGGACCAGGTTCATCCAGCCGGAAGCGGTCTCGGTACTGGCGGTTCGGGAGGCGATGAGAAGGGCCAAGCCGGAGAAGGCGGCGGTTCCCACCAGCGCTACCAGGGCCAGGGTGAGAATGCCGCCTTGGATCCGGACGCTGAAGACCAGGTA
This sequence comes from Pseudomonadota bacterium, assembly GCA_026388615.1. Taxonomy (GTDB): domain Bacteria; phylum Desulfobacterota; class JAPLJL01; order JAPLJL01; family JAPLJL01; genus JAPLJL01. Next base: position 10,316 of record JAPLJL010000101.1, read on the forward strand.
GGCGAAAAGCACCAGGAATCCCACTTCCATGACGAGGAAAATGAGCCGGGAAACTTTTTCCTCTACCTGTTCTTCGATGACTTGAACGGTGTCGATTCGTCCGTAGGTACTTTGCACCAGATTGTCCACGGCCAGTCTTGCCATCCGGGCTCCCGGCCGGGTGGGATCGAATTGGTAGGTTATCATCGGAGTTCCGCCCGCCCGGAACTCAGCTCTCACGATGAGATCGATCTTTCCGGACTTGAGCGCCGCGGAGGCCTGCCCCGGATTCATTGGGGTCAGCTTCAGCTGCGCCTTCTCCCCCTCCGGTTTTTGCGCGTCGATCCGTTCGAGGAGTTCTTCGGCGGCCGGGCCCAGGAACCCGACCTCGATTTTTTCTGGCCCCTGGTTCTTAAAGGCGATCCCGAGCACGACCGTGAGGAGGATCGGGAAGACAAAAACCCAGAATATTGCGGAGGGATCGCGGAGGAATTCCAGGAACCGGGCCTTAGTCAGCTCAACGAGGGGATGGGGTCTTCGCTCGCGATTCTTATTCATCGCCGAGTCCTTTCCCGGTCAGTTGAACGAAGACATCTTCCAGGGTGGCCTGGTGGGTGGAAACGGAATCCACCCGCATTCCCTGGGCGGAGAGGGTATTAAGGATTCCCGGAAGTGTTTGGGCCGAATCGTTTACCATCAGAATCCATTGCCGGTCCCGCTTTTCGGCCCGGTGAACGCCGGGGATCCGGCGCACGGATTCGAGCGGGAACTCACCTTCCATCTTGAACTCCACGATCTCACCGGCCCCGAGCGTCCGGACCAGACCGGCCGGGGAATCCAGGGCGATCAGGCGGCCGGAGTCGATGATGCCCACCCGCTGGCAAAGGCGGGCGGCTTCTTCCATGTAATGGGTGGTCAGGACCACGGTGCAGCCGTCCCGGACCAGGGCCTCGACCGCCTGCCAGATGGTCAACCGGGCCTGCGGGTCGAGACCGGTGGTGGGCTCGTCCAGGAAAATGATTTCGGGCGCCCCCACCAGGGCGCAGGTCAGGGCCAGGCGCTGGCGCTGTCCGCCGGAGAGCTTTCCCACCCGGGCGTTTCTTTTTTCCTCCAGGCCCATGAGCGCGATCAGATCGTTTATTTCCCGGCCCCCGCGATAGAAACTCCGAAAAAGCCGGATGATCTCGAATACGGTCAGGTTTTCCGGGAAATGCGTTTCCTGCAGGGCCACGCCCAGGCGCTGGCGGAGGCGGCGGTCACCGGCATCACTCCGGCCCCAGGTTTCCCCCAATATTTCTAGCGTTCCCGTCCGGGGCCGGAGCAGGCCCTCGAAGACCTCCACCGCGGTGGTCTTGCCCGCCCCGTTGGGACCGAGCAGGCCGAAGCACTCGCCCCGAAGGATATCGAGGGTCAGCCCGTTTACCGCCACCAGGCTTCCATAGGCTACGACCAGGTCCCGGCAACGGATCACGGGAGTGCCTTCCGGCGCGGGTGGGAGATTGTTATTCGTGGGCATAAGTTACCGAAAAAATATTTTTACCTTCTCCCTTAATGTTCACATTCTTTCTATAGTTGCCCGATTTATCGAGCTTATTTAAAACCGCCGATCCCACCCAGTGACGGGACACGTCCCTCCTTTGTCGGGATAAATGAATCGGCATACTACCAACTCCAGATTCGGGCATCCTGTTTTCAAATCACTTTCGAGGCGACGAAGCGCGTGAGGGCGATGTGAGCACGGACCGAGATTTTTTTCAGGAGGTAACCTGCCCAGAGCTGCCAGAAGGGGGAAAGCTGGAGCGGACGGCGCTTGCGCACGGCTTTCAGGACATCCCGGGCCACCCGGTCGGGAGAGGCGCCCCTTTTTTTATAGAAGTCGATGATCTGGCCTCTCCGGTGGGTCAGTTTCTTCGTCATGCCAGCGAAGATCGTGTCTTTGGTAATGTTGGTATTGATTATGCCCGGGCAGATGGCGGAGGTGTAGATCCCGTATTTCGGGAGTTCCATATTCATGGTCTCGGACAGGCCGACCAGGGCGAACTTGGTGGTGTTGTAAGCCCCGAGGAGGGGAGCGGCGGTCAATCCGGCGGCGGAAGCGGTATTGACGATGTGACCTCCTCCGCCCTGGGTGATCATGCGCGGGAGAAAGTAATGGATGCCGTAGATGTAACCACAGAGATTGACGTTGATGATTTTTTCCCAGAGGTCGAGGGGGATGCTCTCGAAGGGCGCGGCCACCCCCATGCCGGCGTTGTTGTGGAGGATGTCCACCCGGCCCGAAGCCGTGTAAACATCGGTTGCGAATTTTTCCATCGCAGCCCGGTCGGAGGAATCAATCACGTAGGTTTTTACCTCCGCGCCTAGGGCCAGGATCTCCCGGCCTACCGCCTCGATCCTCTCCGCGTTGATATCGGTGAGGTGCAGCTTCGCCCCCTCCCGCGCGAAGGCCAGGGCCGTGGCCCGGCCGATGCCCGATCCCGCGCCGGTGATCACCACCACCTTATTCTTGAAATCTTTCATCGGATTTCTCCCTAATCTGTCTCCACGCCGTTTCGGGGGTCAGCCCTTTTTATTTCCGTCGAAATATCAAATGAAATTATATGCTAATCGCCCGCGCGGTCCAAAATCATTTTGCAGCTGCCTATTATATCTCTCCCCCTTGAGGGGGGAGGGCAGGGGAGAGGGTGGCAATGAATTTTCACCCTCCCCTCAGTCCCCTCCACTCGAGGGAGGGGAAAGTTTAGGCGAGAAGCCAGTCCCTCGATGTCACTCGAGATAAATAGAATGGTTTGTCTTGAATGGCTCCCCTACAAGAGGCGCCCATGTGGAAAGATTCTAATGAAACATTACTCTAGACGCTGGCGGGTTCGTCCTCTTCCGAGGTAAGGTTAACATCCTCCCGCAGGCAGGCCCGGAACTGGTTTTTGGCCTTCCAGATTTTTTCCAGCCGTTCCTGGTTTAATAAATGGTGGTGGCCGGAATTCAGGTCCAGCGCCTCGCGCAGTTTGTAAAAGGTTTTTAATGATTTTTCCGAGAGGACGAAGCTGGCCAGCGCTTTATTCCACTCGATCAGGTCTTCCCGGATCTGTTTGACCGATCCGGTGGAGATTTTGCTTTTGAAAAGGTTCTGGCTCCCGAGCTGATCGGTGATTTCAAACGCCCGGGGATAACTGGAGAGCCTTAATTCGCAGATTTTATCATCCAGCTGGGGGGAGTGATTATTGTTCTGCTTATGGTTTTCTTTGAGGACTTCCCGCTTCAAACGTTGGAAAAATATGTTGGCGACGAAGGCGGAAACCAGGGCCGCGAATACCAGGGAAATTATGACGATAGTGAGGTGGGAGTCCATCTTAAAAACGGAGGTTCGAGAACGCTGTGGATAATGAAATATTCAGCATGGTCATGAATATAATTGGTGCTATTTTATACCACCCGAACTTATTTCAAGTCAAGAAAATATTAGGGAATATTTATTGATTTTATTTTTCCGCGGTCCCTCCGGGCCGTAGGCCCTAGCGGGCCGGAGGCGGCGGTCGTCAAAAATGTCATTGCGAGCGCCAGCGAAGCAATCGCTCTTTTCGTAAGCTTTATTTCTTTTTGGGGGGAAGGTTTCGCTCCGACAAAATCGACCGCCGACGGCCGACCGCCGACCGTAGTTTAAATCTGTCATTCTGAGCGAACCTGTCCTCCGAAGCCTAGGCGTAGGATGGATTGGCGTAGGGGGAGCGAAGAATCTCGCCTTTCGTTATCCTTTTTTTCTTTTTGGGGGGTTGATCTCGCTCCCCAAACCAATGTGCGCGATCACGTAATCCGGGGCGGCGGCTCCGCAGGAGCTCGCCTTCGTTGGATTCAATTATCAGGAGTCATCGAGTTTGTCGGTATCCTGGTAAAAAGAGGTTTAGGTTGCGAGGACCCATCCCCCCTCCGGGCTGTAGGCCCCTACGGGCCGGAAGCCGGGCTTCCGAAAACCCAAAAAACCCAATGGACTTAATGGATTGCTTTTATCTCTTTCGACACTATGGATTTATCCCGAAGGGTTTATCTGAGGGACACAATGGACACAACGGACTCAATGGACGCCTTTTCACTTCGCGCCTTACCCCTTACGCCTTACGTCTCACGACCTTTGAGCTTTCACCTTTGAGCTTTCACCTTTGAGCTTTGAGC
>JAPLJL010000103.1 GCA_026388615.1 Pseudomonadota bacterium
CGGCTCGGGGTTTCCTCCCGGGCAATCAAAATCCGGGCTTCGGTCCTGGCCTCGGGGCGGGAGCGGGAGTGGGACGATATCGACATCGCCGTGCGGGCCTCGAAAACCGCCTACGAGCGGGCCGGTCTCGGGCCTAAGGACATTCAGGTCTGCGAGGTCCACGACGCTACCGCCTTCGGCGAGCTCGCCCAGACCGAAAACCTGGGGTTTTTCCCCAAGGGTGAGGGCGGGGTCCAGGCCGAAAGGGGAGAGACGAAGATCGGTGGCAGAATCCCCGTGAATCCCTCCGGGGGCCTGCTCTCGCGCGGACATCCCATCGGGGCTTCCGGACTAGCGCAGATTCATGAGCTGACCACCCAGTTGCGGGGGGAGGCCGGTAAAAGGCAGGTGGCGGGGGCCCGGATCGCGCTGGCCGAGAACGGCGGCGGCGTCATCGGCAACGAGGAAGCCGCGATGTGCATTCATATCTTGGAAAAATCCAAATGACAAAATCCAAAGTTCAAATAAAACCCCAAAAACCAAACCTCAAAGCGTTTGGCATTTGATCTTTGGATTTGATTTGAACTTTGAGCTTTGAAATTTGAACTTGAGGTAGGCAATGATTAGGGAGAGATTCTTCGTCGGACGCCTCAGAATGACATCTTTTTGCGGATGCTAACGAAATCAAGGGAGAAGAACATGACCTATAAACTTAATTTCGACCAGGACGAGCATTTCGATTTTGACGACAACTTCCCCAGTCTCGGGGCCCTCGCCAAGTACGAGCCCGCGATGGTGGAGAGGGTCCGGAAGTCCTGGGAAGACGAGCGGCGTTTCGTCCGCGAGCACCTGGCCCCCCTGGTTCTTTCCGAGGACCTTCAACACGCGAAAAACCCTGATCACATCAGCTGGGAAATGCTCCGGCTCGCCGGCCGGCACGGCCGCCTGGCCCAGTATATCCCCGGATTCATGGGGGGAAAGGGGAACGCCCTCGGCATCTCCATGATGGTTAATTTGGAGGAGCAGGCTTCGGTCGATTGCGCTTTCTGCGGGATGATGGGGGGGCACGGCCTGGGACTCGCGGCCGTGTTCATGAGCTTAAATATGAAAATTCTCCAGCGGGTGGCGGACCGGATCGCGGCGCGTCAGAACGAAGAAAAACCCTACGTGATCGACTGTGCCATCACCGAACCCACCGCCGGAACGGACGTGGAGGAGGTCGAACTTTATCCCAAGGCCCGGCTCATGTGCCAGGCCAAGCGCGTTCCCGGCGGGGCGGTTCTCAACGGCCGCAAAGTTTTCATCAGCACCGGCCACATGGCCACCGATCATGTCGTGATCATGCCCTTTGACCAGAAGGACGCCGTCAATACCATGGGATGCTTTCTGGTGGCAGGCGATACCCGGGGATTCTCGCTCGGCCGAATGGAAAGAAAAATGGGACAGAAGGCCGGCTCAGCGAGCGAACTGATCTTTGAGGACTGCCTGGTTCCGGATGATAATATCCTCCTCACTCAGGATCAGTTCCCGGGGGAAAAATTCCAGAACCAGTACAAGTTTGTCCTGCACGGGGTCCTCGGGATGACCCGGACCGCGGTCGGAGCCTGGTCTACCGGCACGGCCCGGGGGGCCTTCGACCGGGCGCTTTACCTGGCCAAGCGGATAAAGTACAAGGGCCGGACCCTGATTCACCAGCAATGGGCCCAGGCCATACTCACCAACATGCACATCAATGTGATGATGGCCCGAGGAGCCTATCTCGATTCGCAGTTCGCCCTGATGCGGGGTTTTGAGAAAATTCCTCTCGTCACTGGGTTTCCTGCCTGGATCGGAGATTCCCAGGTTCTCGCCTGGCTTTTCCGCCAAAACTGGTATCGTAAATTCCTGCACTCGCCTTGGATGCATGGCCAAATCATGGATTATGTCAGATCCTCCATCTCGGAGGATCAGGACGCACGTGTTCAGCAAATTTCTTCCCTGGCCAAGGTCGTGGGCTCGGACATGGCGATGGAAAACTGCCAGCTCGCGACCGAATTTCTGGGGCAGGCCGGACTCCGCCATGACCAGGGGGTAGAGAAGATCTTCCGCGACGCCAAGCTTCTCCAGATCTTCGAGGGCACCAACCAGCTCAATCGCCTGAATATTTTCACGCATTACCTCGCTCGGCATCTGTCCGGGGTGGAAGTCTTCTAACGAAAACGAATTTCTTAGTAAATTCCCTCCCCCTTGAGGGGGGAGGGTTGGGGAGAGGGTGAAAAAAGATTTTGGTTTAGATATTTATAGGGGCGGCTCTCCGCAGCCGCCCGAGAAGGGAGCCGGCGGAGCGGCTCCCCTACGAAATATATTTGTCAAAATTGTCTTTAACAAAATAATCAACAAAACAAAAAAAATGGAGCGATTATGAGCACCGCCGATCAAGCCTGTCTCGCCGCTTTCCGGGAAACCGCGCAAAGGTTCGCCCAGAAAGAACTGAAACCCCGGGCGCTCGATTATGACCGGTATCCCTACGCGGAATTCAACGCCGGGGCGGTCCAGGCGGCACGGGAGGTGGGACTT
>JAPLJL010000331.1 GCA_026388615.1 Pseudomonadota bacterium
GAAAATAATACTTTAATTGATGGAAACAGACAATGTTCGGTTATAGTCTTCCCCTGGGTTTGAAAAGAAAGTTGCTCCGTCCCGTCAGCCGGGGCGGCAACTATATTGAAATATCCCTGCCGGAGCATCTCCCCGAACGCATTCCGCCCATCCCTTTTTTCACGAACATCAGCTCGATTCACCAGGTGATTCACCATCTGGCCCTGCTTTCTGAAGAGAAATGGGTTGACGGGATCATCCTCAAACTGGGCCAGCTTCAGCTGGGAATGGGGCCCCTGTCAGAAATATACCAGGCCCTGGCGGATCTGAAAAAAAGAGGCAAGCGCCTGATCGTGTACCTGAACAGCGGGGAATCCTCCCATTATCTCCTGGCTTCGCTGGCCGACCTGATTGTGATGAACCCGACCGGAAGCCTTTTCCTGCCGGGATTCCGGGTGGAGATCGTCTACCTCCGGGATACCTTGAAAAAAATCGGGGTGAAGCCGGAGTTTGAGCGGATTGGGCGTTACAAGTCTGCTCCTGAAATCTTTACCCGAACATCCCCCAGCCCACCGCATCGGGAGGAAATTCAATCCATCCTGGAGGAAATCACCGGTTACTACAACAACACCCTGCAGAAGAATCGGAAGCTTTCCGCGGGCGCAATCAAGAAGGTGACCGACGCGGCGATTCTGACCGCGGCCGATGCCGAAAAGCTTAAACTGGTGGATGTCCTGGGTTACCCCGATGAGATTCCCCGGCTGGTCGAGGAGCGTTGGAAAGACAAAATCGTGATGATACCCGGGGATCAGATGCCTCTTTCTTTTCATTTTTCTCCCCGGAGGCCACGGAGACAACGGCTGGCGGTGATTTTTGTGGAAGGCACCATCCGGTCCGGGGAAAGCCTGGAGGACCCGTTCCAGGGCACCCGGATGACGGGGGCGGATACCATGGTTCCCCTCCTGGATCAAATCGCCCGGGAAAAGAGCATCGCGGGGGTGGTTATCCGGGTGGACAGCGGGGGCGGGTCGGCGGACGCTTCCGACGCCATTTGGAGGGCGGTAATCCGTCTCCGGGAGAAAAAGCCGGTGGTGATTTCCTGCGGGGGGATGGCGGCCTCCGGGGCTTATTACCTGGCCGCCGGGGCCAGCGAAATTTTCTCCAATCCCCTGACTTTAACCGGATCCATCGGGGTATTTTTCGGAAAGTTCGTGATCCGGGATCTGCTGGGAAAGCTGGGGGCTAATCCGGAGATTATTAAAAATTCGGAGCGGGCTGATATGCTCAGCAGTTTCAGATCCCTGACCCAGAAGGAGCACGCGCTTTTACGCCGGCATCTGGAATTCACCTACCGGAAAATGCTGGAGCGGATCGGGGAAGGACGCAACATGAAAATGAGGACTCTCTCCCAGTATGCCGAGGGGCGGGTCTGGACCGGGACGCAGGCGCTCAGTTTGAATCTGGTTGACCGCTTGGGCGGGTTGGCGGAGGCGCTCCGGCGGGCCAAGGAACTGGCGGGGATTTCCCCGGAGGAAAAGATTCCGATCCTGGAGCTTCCCCGGCGCAGGTCCTGGAAAAGAGAGATTCTCCGGGGGGTGATGGGGGGAGGATACGCGAATTCTGGTTCTCCGATAGCTCATTTGAACCAGGTTAATTGGAATGATGGTTTCCAGGAATTAGAAGATCCGTTCCGGCTCCGGAATTTGGCTCATAACCCGATCCTTTCCCTTTTTATCTCGCCGCAAAACCTGGCCCTGGCGCCCTATTTTCTCAGAATCAGATGAGGCAATGCAGAAAAAAGTTTCGAGTTTCGGGTTTATGGTTTCGAGTTAACTAAACAGACGAGATAGACCAGATAGACTAAACAGACCAGATAGACCAAACGAACCAGATGGAGGGCGGATTATGAAAGGCGTGATTCTGGCCGGCGGGTTGGGCACCCGGATGAGTCCCTTGACCAAGATTACCAACAAGCATCTCCTGCCGGTTTACGATAAGCCGATGATTTATTATCCGCTCCAATCGCTGGTGGAGGCGGGGATCACCGATATCCTGATCGTGACCGGCGGACCTCATGCCGGGGATTTTCTTCGGCTCCTCGGGAATGGGAGCGAGTTCGGGCTGAAGCATTTGAATTACACCTACCAGGAAGGCGAGGGCGGGATCGCGGCCGCCTTGCGGCTGGCCGAGTATTTCTGCGGGGGTGAGCCGGTGTGCGTGTTTCTGGGTGATAATATCATCGAGGGAAGTATCAAGGATGCGGTCCAGGAATATAAACGCCAGAAAAGAGGTGCCAAAATCCTGTTGAAGGAGGTGCCGGACCCGGAGAGATTCGGGGTGGCGGAGATCGTCAAGGGAAAGGTAAAACGGATCCTGGAAAAGCCGAAACGGCCACATTCCAATTACGCGGTGATCGGGATTTATTTTTACGATTGCCGGGTGTTTGAAATTATCAAAACGCTGAAGCCCTCCGGCCGCGGGGAACTCGAGATTACGGATGTGAACAACCGTTACCTGGAGTTGGGGGAACTTTCCTACAGCATTCTGAAGGGTTGGTGGACCGACGCGGGGACATTCGATTCACTCCGGCGGGCGACCAATTTGGTGGCGGAGAAAAATTTGGGAAAATAATTATTAAAAGTTTAAATGTCTAATTAGTAAAATACATGAGTGAAAGATTTTTAGATTATGAATTTTTTATTTGTTATCTGTCATTCCTGCGAAAGCAGGAATCCAGGTTTTCTCGGATGTTTTTATATTTTCGAAGGGACAATGTCTGGATTCCCGCCGGAGTTTATCCCGAACTCTGATGCGGGACGGGAATGACGAAATCGGAGGCGAAATGATTCAGGGAGTGGAAACGAAAAAATTACGGGTGATCCCGGACGAGCGGGGCTGGCTGATGGAGATTTTGCGGAATGACGATTCCCTGTTTGTCCGGTTCGGGCAGGTTTATGTCACCATGGCTTATCCCGGCATGATTAAGGCCTGGCATTATCACAAAATCCAGACCGATTTTATTACTGTCGTCCGGGGAATGGCCAAACTTGTTCTTTTTGACAACCGCAAGGATTCTTCAACTTACAAGGAAATCAACGAATATTTCGTCGGGGAGAAGAACCCGATCCTGGTCAAGATTCCCCCCTTGGTGTGGCATGGTTTCTGTGCGGTCGGGGGAAAGGAAGCCCTGATGCTGAATTGCCCTACCGAGGTATACAAATACGACGTGCCGGATGAGTTCCGGGAGGATCCTTCCACGGACAAGGTTCCTTACGATTGGAAACCCAAGCACGGCTAAACAAAATGCGGGTTCGAGGGTCCAAGGGTCCAAGTGGCCAAGTGCGAAAAAACAGGGTTCCAGGGGCCAAGGGTTCGAGGGTTCAAGTGAGCGAGAAAGAAAATATTATTGAGAATTTTCTTTTGGGAATTTTTAAACCCTGGGCCTCTGGGCCCCTGGGCCCCTCGGCCCCTATGCACTAATCATGAAAATACTGATTACCGGCGGAGCGGGTTTTATCGGATCCAATTTTCTTCGTTTCCTTATCCGCGAGCGCCCGGAAATCGGCGTCGTCAATCTCGACAGGCTTACCTACGCCGGAAACCTGGAAAACCTGGAAGGGCTGGAAGCACTCGCCGGAGCGAATTACCGTTTTGTCCGGGGTGACATCGCTGATCCCAAAATCCTGGAAGAAGTCTGGACCGCCAATTCGATCGATACCGTCATCAATTTCGCCGCGGAATCGCACGTCGATCGCTCGATCGAGTCCGCGGAGGACTTTATCCGCACCAATGTCACCGGGACGCTGGCCCTCCTGGAGGTCGCCCGGAAGCACGGGGTGAAACGGTTCCTGCAGATTTCCACCGATGAGGTATATGGATCGCTCGGGCCGATCGGGAAGTTCGTGGAAACCACTCCGCTTTCCCCGCGCAGTCCCTATTCCGCCAGCAAGGCCAGCGCCGATCTCCTCAGCCTGGCTTTCTTCGAAACATATAAGCTGCCGGTGCTGATCACCCGCTGCTCAAACAATTACGGACCCTATCAATTCCCCGAGAAACTGATTCCCCTGATGATCAGCAACGCCCTGGAGGACAAACCCCTGCCGGTATACGGAGACGGCCAGCAGGTCCGGGACTGGATTCACGTGGAAGACCACTGCCGGGCCCTGCTCCTGGTCCTGGAAAAGGGCACGCCGGGTGAAGTCTACAATGTCGGGGGTGGAAACGAATGGCCCAATATCGAGATCGTGAAGTTGATTTTAGGGGCTTTGGGGAAACCGGACAGCCTGATCAAGTATGTGGCCGACCGGCCGGGACACGACCGCCGGTACGCGATTGATTTTACCCGGATCGAGCGCGAGCTGGGCTGGCGCCCCCGGGTTAATTTCGCTCAGGGAATCAAGGATACGATTGATTGGTATGTGAAAAACAAATCCTGGTGGGGGCGGATCAAGTCGGGTGAATACCAGAAATATTATGAAAAGATGTATG
>JAPLJL010000055.1 GCA_026388615.1 Pseudomonadota bacterium
CCGAATAAAAACAGGAGACCGGAAAGATCGCCGAACAGGGAATAGGCCTCGTAGACCCGGCCGTAAAGGAAATGCAGGGGGGTGTATTTTTCCACCATCATGATCAGGGTGGTGGCGAAAAGCCCGAGGAAACCCCAGAAAATGGAAAGATGCGTCACCGCCGAGAAAGGATCGGAGAGCAGCTTCTGCTGGACCACCGCGAAACCGAGAAAATTCTGGATCCGCTCTTCCCAGGACAGCCGATCCGGGTCCGCCTCGCCCCGGAGCCAGCGCCGCAGACGAATCCAGAACCCATAGGCAGCGATGGCCAGGGAAAAGGCTACGGCCGCGTACATCGCCGCCATTATCGGCTTGGGGATATTCCAGAGAATCTGCCGGGTGATCTCGCTCATTAAATATCTCTTAAAAGTCCTTTGATGGGATTCAAACGGATTATTTCAGATCCAAACGGATATGGTCCGTTCCGTATGCATCCGATTTCTTTATCCGTTTGCATCCGTTTTTACTTCTGGGCTTTCCCGGCCAGTTCCTCGAGTTTCTTGACCAGGATCGGAAGCACCTCGTGCAGATCCGCGCAAACCTTGAGCTGGGCGGTTTTGAAAATCAGCGCGTTGGGGTCGGAATTGATGGCCACGATGGTTTCCGAGGCTTTTGCCCCGATGATGTGGTGGCTCGCCCCCGAGATCCCGATGGCCAGGTAAAGTTTGGGGGCCACCGTTTTTCCGGTCTGGCCGACCTGCCGCTCAAAGGGAATCCAGCGGTTGTCCACCGCGACCCGGGTCCCCCCTACCGCCGCGCCCAGGAGATCCGCCAGCTGTTCAATGATTTTAAAACCCTCCGGCCCCCCTACCCCGCGCCCGCCGGAGACAATCCGGTCGGCTTCCACCAGGTCAATCAGACGGGGATCCCCGGGCTGGTATTCCAGAAACCGGGTCCGGCTCCGGCCCGGATCAAGCATAGGCTCGATTTTTACCACCTCGGGAGTCTTGGTTTTTTTGGGTTTTTCCACCCCGGCGGCCCCCGGGCGCATGGTCACGATTTGAAGCGGACCCGACAAGAGAACCCGGACGTAAACCTTGTCCCCGAAGCCGGGGCAGACCGCCTCGAGTTCCCCGGCGGGACCGAGCTTGAAAATGACGCAGTCGCTCACTAACGGAGCGCCGGTCCGGGCGGCCAGCCGGGAGGCCAGATCCTGCCCGTTGGCGGTAGCGGGCAGGATGATGATCCCGGGGGCATACTGGCGGACCAGATCGGCGACTATCGGGAGGTAAAGATCGGAAAGGTAGCGTTCCAGGAGAGGGTGTTGCGCCAGGTATACCCGGTCGGCCCCATGCTGCCCGAGACGGGTAACCAGGTTTTCCACCTGATGACCAAGCAGCAAAACCTCCACCTGCCCCTTGAGCTTGTCGGCCAGCTGCCGGGCATCCCCGAGCATTTCCAGAGTGATCTCGAGGAGTTCCCCCTCGCGATACTCGGCCATAACCCAGACATTATGATTGGTTTGCTCAGAAGACATTTGTTAAATTTCTAATGCCAAATTTCTAATGTCTAATGACTAATCAATGACTAAAAAACAAAATGTCTAATGCCTAAAGTCAAAATAATATATTCTGATTTGGTAATCGGTTGTTAGTCATTGGGTTTTGATCGGTCATTAGAAATTAGGTCAATTAGACATTGCCTCACCCAATTTTTTTCGCCTGCAAAATTTCCAGCAGCTTGTGTTTCTGCACCTTTCCCGTCGCGGTCAGGGGCAATTCTTCTTCCTTCATGAATTCGATCACCTCGGGAATCTTGTAGCTCGAAATGTTCCCTTTGCAGAACTCGCGGATTTCCTCGGGGGTGCATTCGACCCCTTCCTTGGGCACGATCACC
>JAPLJL010000286.1 GCA_026388615.1 Pseudomonadota bacterium
TTTCATGGGCCAGGCCCGCCGCCATCCGGCCCACCGAGGCCAGCTTTTCCGATTGCACCATCTGCTGCTGCGAGGCCAGCAGTCGCTCCTGAGCCTCCCTGATCCTGCCCACCATCCGGTTGAAGGAAATCGCCAGGGTGCCGATCTCGTTCGCGCTGGCGACCTTGACCCGGGCGGAGAGGTCGCCCTCCGCGACCCGCTCGGTGGCCTGGGCCAGGTTCCGGATGGGCCGAACCGCCAGGCGATTGACCAGGAAAATACCCAGGCCCAGCATCAGCACGATATCCAGAAGCAGGTAGAAAAGAATGATCCGCTGCGAGCGAAGGATCGAAGTCTGAATCCCCTGCAGCGGGAAACTCAGGAGCACTCCCCCCAGGACCTGGTCGCCGGAGATAACGGGGGCCGCCACCCGCAAAGGTCCGGAAGGCGTCAGGAACATGCGGGCCAGGTAACCCGGCGTGGTCCCTCCGCGCAGGTCCAGAAAGGTGGTCCGTGAACTCAGCGCCGATAAAATCAGGGAGCGCTCGATTTCGCGGATGGGAGCCCGGTCGGTGATCCCGACGATGGCGACCGGTTCCAGGTTAATATCCGTCAGGACCACCCGCTCCGCCCCGCTCACCCGCTCCTCCCCCCGGTTGGTATCTTCCGGGGCCGGGGCCAGGAAGAGGCCGGCGACGCGCTCGAGTTCCGGTTTCGTCTGGTCCTGCCAGAGGGGAGCCGCCAGCCGGGAAAGGGTCAGGGCCTGGGCCTTCCCGGCCTGGTAGCGTTCGAGGATGATGGACTGTTCCACGATTTTGAAAACTACGAGTCCGATCAGAGAAACCGCCACCACCATCAGGAAAGTTATGTTGATAATCACCTCGGTGGCCAGCTTAAGCTTCAGGGGTTTCATTATCGTTATTTCGCTGGAAAGCTGGGACGCTGGGAGGCTGATAACTGATAGCTAATTGACGATTGACGAATGACGAATGACGAATGAAAATCCAAAAAAGTTTCTGATTTTTTTATTTTTTCAGTCATTTGAATCTGTAATTTGTTTGGTCATTGGAATTTGGGATTGGTGATTTCAATTTAACCCTGGTCGTAAAATTGACAGATACCAGTCGACCAGTCTGGCTCCGCCCAGGAGAAATCCGACCGCCCCCAGGGAGAGAAAAGGTCCGAAGGGAATCTGGTCCCGCCGGTTCCAGCCTTTGACCAGAATGAGGGCGAGCCCCAGGATCGAGCCCGCCAGGGCGCCGGACACCAGGGAAAAAGCCGCCCCTTTCCAGCCCAGGAACGCGCCGATCATGGCCAGGAGCTTGAGATCCCCGCCCCCCATTCCCTCCCTCCGGGTGAAAAGCCAGTAAACCGCGATCACCAGGTATATAATCCCGCCTCCGAGCAGGATCCCCAGGAGGGAATCCACCCAGGTGATCCGGGGCAAAAGAAAAGCAGCCAGGAACCCCAAGAAGATACCCGGAATGCTGATCACGTTGGGAACGATGCGGTGCTGGAGATCAATGAAAGAGATAACGATCAGGGCCGAAGTGAAAATAAAATAGGCCAGGTATTCAACCGGCCCGGATGAAATCAGAAAAATGCCGATGGAAAAAAACGCCGTGAGCAGTTCGACCAGGGGGTAGCGGGGGGAGATCTTCTCCCGGCAGACCCGGCAGCGTCCCCCCAGGAGGAGGGATTCCGAACGGGGGATCCGGTGGATGCAGACATTCAGGAAGCTCCCGACAATCAGCCCAAAGAGAAATACAATTACCGGTCCCAAAACCCCGCGCGCCTATTGGGAAATCTTTATTCCGGATTCGGAGGCCCGGGCCACTTCCGAGAATCTCTCGTCCCAGAAAATCAGGATTTTAATGCCTTTGATTCTTTTATAATCCTGGAAAATCTGCCTGATCTTTTTTTCCTTTTCCTCCGTGGGCATCGCCCGCCAGGCTTCGCCGACCACGATCCCGTGCAATTCCCCCCCGCCCTGGCTCGAGGATTCCAACGCGATTCCGTAGGTTTTGTTGATGTCGGAGATATCCACGTGGGCATTCTGCTTGGTGAGAGAAGCGTACACCGAGTAGACCACCGCGAGACCCAGCAGGACGCCCAGGATCGAGTAGATGGCCCGGGGGCTCATTTTTTTCACGCGGATTCCAAAAAGCTTGAATCCTTTTTCTTTCGGGCTGGATTTCTTCGGCCCGGGCCGGGGAGCGCTCGCCGAATTGAGCTGGCCCGAAAGAGCCGGTTCGCAGGTCCGGGGCGTCTGCGCCGCTTCTTTTTCTTTATTTTGGGCCAGAATCTTCCGGACTTCCTCGAGCTTGGTCTGGTATTCCGGGTTTTCCGGGTCCTCTTTCACCGCGGCCAGAAGATAGAACTCCGCCAGGGGATAATTATCTTTTTTCAGGTCGCCCAGGGCTTTCTCTAAAAAAGCCAGTGCCCGGGATTTATTGTCTTTATGGTTATCTTCGTTTCCGATCATCGAATCATCCTTAATCGATTAAAATTAGATTTTCCTTGATTTTAAGATAATTTACCATTTGGATGAAAAATATCAAGTCGGTCATCGGGCTGCCAAAACCCTCGTCTGGATTGTCGGGGTCCGATTTATCGGACCCAATCTCGCTCCAACAATAATTGACAAAACCGAAAAACTAATTTAGTTTTTAATCAGTTGAGAAAATCAGCATTTTTTTCAGTTATGAAGCAATGATGATTTCGCCGATCAAAAAAGAATCCGGATTCACTCTGATTGAGTTGATGATCGTGGTCGCGATCATCGGGATTCTCGCCGCCATTGCCATCCCCAACTACGAAACTTTCAAAAAAAAGGTCAAAACCGCTGAGGCTTCCACCATGCTGGGCGCCATGGCCTCGTTGGAGGAGGCCTACCGGGCGGAACACGATAGATATACCGACGATATCGCCGCCCTGGGTTTCAGTACCACCGGCAAGAACTATTTCTCTCAACCGATTTTTGTCGGGCCCGCCGCCCAGAGCTTTACCGCCCAGGTCAGTGGAAACATCGACGTGGATCCGGATTTAGATATTTGGACCATCAATGACAATCGGCTTCTCACTCACGTGCAGTTTGATTAGAAAAAAATAATCCCCCATAAAACACCTCGTGTTTTTTCACCATTAGCTCAATCTCATATTCCCAGAGTTTGTGGGATTCGGCTTTCTTGTTCCGGTTTTCAGTCTGCAGCCAGTAAATTGCCTTCCGGGCCAGGGCCTGAATATCGTGTGGAGCGCACAGAGATCCGTTGACTTCCTCCTCAACGATCTCCTCCGCGCCATCCACCCGAGTAGCAACGATCGGAACCCCGGCCGCCAGGGCTTCCGGGAAAACCCGGGGCAGGCCCTCCCAGAGAGAGGTTAAAACCAGGACGTCGAGGGTTTTCATGATCTCCGGCATATCCCGGCGCCAGCCTAGGATCTTGAAGCAATCTCCCAGGTTCAGTTCGTCCGCTAGCTTTTCCAATTCCGGTCGAAGAACCCCGTCCCCCACCAGGATGAACCCGCAATCCGGGAACTTATCCCGGACCCGCCGGGCCACCCGGGCGAAATCCAGGGGGGCTTTCTGGGGCTTGAGGCAGGCCACCATTCCCACCAGGGGGGATTCCGGGGAAAATCCCAGCTCTTTCTTTTTCGCTTCCCGGTCCACCCGGGCTTCGCGGAAACCCGCAAGCGATACCCCGCTCCGGATGATTATTCCCTTTTCGCCTTTCAGGATCCCCAGGCGCCTGGCCTTCTCCAGGTTGTTCCGGCTGACGAAAATCATCCGGGTTGTGACCAGGGCGGTCAGCCATTCGATCAGGATGTATAGATTCCGGACGAAGAAATTCTGGTAATCGTTGAAGCCGAACCCGTGGAAGGTGTGAATCCGCTCCGGGACGCGGGCCAGCCATCCCGCCCAGCGGCCCAGGATCCCGGCCTTGGACCCGTGGGTATGAATCAGGATGGCAGGATTTTCCCGGCGCAGTCTCCGCAGAATCCCGGCTATTTTGATCAGAGCGATCAGCTCGTTCCCGGGCGAGATTTCCCGCTTGAGTTCCGGGACGATCACCAGGTTCAGGTTTTTGATCCGGCGGGCCTCCGCGAGAAGAATCCCTTCGTCGCCGGTGATCAGCCAGGGCTCAAACCGTCCCGGGTCAAGATGGCCCACCGTGTAGAGGGTGTTCTCCTGGGCCCCCCCGAGTTCCAACTTGGCAATGATATGAACCACTCTGGTTTTCATGTCTGGTTCAGTTACCAAGTCAGTTTCTTGTTAGAAGTTTCAAGTTCCAAGTTTCAGGTTTAAAGTTTGAATTTTCCAATGGTTTTTGGGATTTGTTTGGTAATTGTAATTTGGTTATTGGTTA
>JAPLJL010000130.1 GCA_026388615.1 Pseudomonadota bacterium
ACCACAACATATAGTATTGCAACATTCCTGAATAACAATAAATAGTGTTTTTACTGTTTATATGGATATATAAGAACATTTTATGCTTGACAAAGTGGTGTAAAGTGGTGTAAAAATCCCATAAAGTGGTTTAGCAACCAAGGGAAGTGGGTTAGCGCGGTGTTTTTCGGAAGATACGAACACACAATCGACCAAAAAGGCAGGATTTCTATCCCGTCCAAGTTTCGCACTACCCTGAGCGAACACTACGACGATCGCCTCATCATCACCAACAATACCGACGAATCCCTCTCCGCCTATCCGCTCGAGGAATGGAAGAAACTCCTGAACAACGCCCCCGGGAGCTTTAAAACCGAGCAGGAGCGTGAGGATTTCCAGCGCTTCGTGGTCGGCGGGGCGATGGAATGCGCGGTGGACCGGCAGGGCCGGATCCTGATCGCTCCAGTCCTCCGGGAGTTCGCCCGGCTGGAGCGCGATGTGGTTTTCGTCGGGGCGACCAATAAGTTTGAGATCTGGAACAGGACCAAGTGGGAAACCGCCCTCCAGCTGGCCCGCGAAAGAATGCAAAAGGCCAAGGCCTGAATGGAACACTGGCCCGCACTCGCCGACGCGGTAATCGAGATTCTCGAACCAAAATCCGGAGGTATCTATTTCGATGGAACTGTTGGTGAAGGCGGCCACGCGGAGGCCATCCTGAAAAAGAGCGGTCCCGATGGACGCCTGATCGGAGCGGACGTGGATTCCCAGGCCATTGATTCCTCCCGGCGGAGACTGGAGGTTTTTGCGAACCGGGTGACCCTGGTCCAGGCCAATTACCGGGAGATCCGGGAAATCCTGGATGTGGCCGGGGTGAAAGAAGTGAACGGGATTCTGCTCGACCTTGGGGTTTCCTCCCGGCAGCTGGATGACCCGGAGCGGGGCTTCAGCTTCAGGAATTCCGGCCCCCTGGATATGCGGATGGATCCGGAAGAGGGAGCGACCGCCTTCGAGCTGGTCAACCGGTCTCCCCTGCCGGTCCTGGAAAAAATCATCAGCGAATTCGGAGAGGAACCCCGGGCCCGCCGGGTCGCCCAGGCCATCGGGGAGGCCCGCCGGAAAAAAAGAATCGACACGACCGGGGAACTCGCCGAGATCGTGGCCCGGGGGGGAGCCGCGCGCCGGCCGGGCCGGCATCCCGCCACCCTGACCTTCCAGGCCCTGCGCCTGGCGGTCAACCGGGAACTGGAGAATCTCGAGTCGTTTCTGCCCCAGTCCCTGCCGGTTTTGAGCCCGCGGGGGCGGTTGGTGCTCATCTCCTACCATTCCCTCGAAGACCGGATCGTGAAAAATTTTTTCAAATCCCTTTCCCCCGGGCAGGCGAAAATCCTGACCCGCACCCCCCTCCGCCCGGACGCGGAAGAAATATTCCAGAGTCGTTCCCGGACTCGGAGCGCCAAGCTCCGGGCCCTGGAAAAGTCCGGAGAGGAAGCATGAGGTTTAAGCGGACGGCCAGCCCCACTCGGAAAGAAATCCGAAGACCAGAGACGCCCAGATTTATTACCTACTTGCTGACCTTGAGTGTTTTCGCCGGGACGATTTCGATTCCGGTGGCGGTGGGATTTTTTTACGTGAAGGCCCGGCTTCAGGTGCTGGAGATCGGCTACCAGATCGCCGAGTCCGAAAAGCGGTTTAAAGAGATTACCCGGGAGAATGAGCGCCTGAGCCTGGAAGCGGCGGTGTTGAAATCGCCCGAACGGATCGGGACCCTGGCCGGTCAGAGCCTGGGCTTGGCCTGGCCCGATCCCGGCCGGATTCGGGTCATCTCTTCGCGTTGAGCCAAGCATGAAGATTCGGGGCCGAGCCAAGCAACAGACAGAGGGACGACAGCGGTTCTTCCGCGTCCGGCTGGTGGAACTGGGACTGTTTCTCTTCGCGGCCCTGCTGCTCTTCCGGGCTTTCGAGCTGCAGGTGCTGGATAGCCGGGGGCTGGTGGCCCGGGCCAGCAGTCAGCACCAGCGGGTGATCAAGGTCTGGGAGAAGCGCGGATCGATTTATGACTGGCAGGGTCGGGAACTCGCCAAGAGCCTGGAGGAGGTTTCCGTAGCGGTGGATCCACAGAAATTCCGGGCCCCGAAAGAAATCGCGCGACTGGCCCAGCTCCTGGGTCTCCCCGAAGAAAAAATTTCCTCCCGGATCAGGAACGGGGGCGGATTTGCCTGGATCCGGAGGGGGATCGACCCGAACCTGGGCGCGGAAATTGACCGGGCGGAATTGCCCGGGGTGATGCTGATCCCGGAGTGGCGGCGTTTCTATCCCCAGGGCGAGCTGGCCGGGCAGGTCCTGGGCTTTGTCGGTTTGGACCAGACCGGGCTGGAGGGATTGGAGCTTAAATACGAGCCGTTTCTCCAGGGGCAGCCGGACTTTTTCTGGATGGAACGGGACGGGGCCGGACGGGGGATCAAGTCCCGCTTCAAGCCGATCCGGGACCAGCAGAACGAGGCTCCGAGGGAGGGAGCGGATCTTTACCTGACCCTGGACCTCTCCCTGCAGTATCTCCTGGAACGGGCTTTACACCGCGGCCTGATCGAGAACCGGGCCAAGAGCGGGGTGGCCATCGCCCTGGGTTCCGGGAGCGGAAGGATCCGGGCCCTGGCGGTCGCGATTGCGCCCCGTTCGGGTTGGGGCGCCGCCCCCGCGAGCTTCGATGCCCCCGGGGAGGATGGCCTGAGTTTCAACCCCAACGCCTTTTCCGTTTCCTCGCCCCTGCAATGGCGGAACCGGCTGATCACGGATGCGTATGAGCCCGGATCAACCCTGAAGGTTTTCGTGGTTTCCGCGGCGCTGGAGGAAAGGCTGGTGCGTCCGGAATCGCGCTTTTACTGCGAGCAGGGATCCTTCGCGGTGGGCCCGAATGTGATCCACGACCATAAGAAATACGGCACCCTCACGGTCGGGGAGATTATCAAGTATTCCAGCAATATCGGGGCGGCCAAGATCGGGCAGCAACTCGGCCGGAAAACCCTTCACCAGTATTTCCGGAATTTCGGTTTCGGACAGGCCACCGGGGTGGATTTGCCCGGGGAAGCGCCGGCGGAACTCCGCTCCGCGAACCGTTGGCGCCCGGTGGACCTGGCCTCGGCCAGTTTCGGGCAGGGGGTGGCGGTCACCCCGATCCAGCTGGCGTCCGCTTTTGCCGCGGCGATTAACGGCGGGAAACTTTATCGCCCGTATATCGTGGAAAGGGTGGTGAACAGCCGGGGCAAGGTTTTACTGCGGAACCGGCCGACGGTGGTCCGGACCGTGATCTCGCCCGGGACCTCCCGGATGATCAACAAGATGCTGAAGGACGTGGTGGAGGCGGGAACCGGACAGAAGGCCCAGGTGCCGGGAATCGCCCTGGCCGGGAAGACCGGCACCTCGCAGAAATTCGATTTTTCCCTGCGCCAGTATTCCTCCGATAAACTGATCAGCTCCTTTCTGGGGGTGATCCCGAAAACCGCCCTCAACGGGATTTCCGGGTCGGCGGAGGAAGACCTGGTGGTTCTGGTGGTGATCGACGAGCCGCACGGCCCGGGCTGGGGCGGGGACGTGGCCGCTCCGGTCTTCGGGGAAGTGGTCAAGACCGGCGGCGCGGTCCTGCATCTGGCCGGGAGGGGCACGTGAAATTTGAATGCGGAATGAAGAAAACGGGGTTCGAGGGGCCGAGGGGCCAAGGGTTCGAGTGTCCAAGAATAAGTGACGATTGTAGATTGACGATTGACGATTTTTACGGAAGTGTAGTTGCCCGATTTATCGGGCGAAGTAGGGCAAGGCTTAAGCCTTGCGGGGAATAAATAATTGTGGAGGGTGGAGTGCGGAAAGTGAGGATTGGGTGAAATTGGCCGAACTGGTTCGCTCGGCCGGTCTCAGACTTTCGGGCCGGGGGGAGGAAAAATCTCCGGGCCCGATTGAGATCGGGGGGATCGCCTACGATTCCCGCCGGGTCCGGCCCGGGGATCTGTTTATCGCCATCCGCGGAGAGAAGGATGACGGCCATCGCTTTATTC
The DNA here is from genome assembly GCA_026388615.1 of Pseudomonadota bacterium. GTDB lineage: Bacteria > Desulfobacterota > JAPLJL01 > JAPLJL01 > JAPLJL01 > JAPLJL01. Next base: position 4,026 of record JAPLJL010000130.1, read on the forward strand.
CGGCCGCGGCGGAAAAAGGGGCCGCGGCGGTTCTGGGTGAAGAGGATTTTACCGGAGCCCTGCCGGTTCCCTATTTCCGGGTGGAAAATTCCCGGGCCGCCCTCGCGCTTCTGGCCGCGGCGTTTCTGCAAAACCCTTCCCGGGACTTGATCCTCATCGGCGTGACCGGGACCAACGGCAAGACCACCACCTCTTACCTGATCGAGTCCATCCTCCGGGCCCAGGGGCTCGTCCCCGGCCTGATCGGGACGGTGGAATACCGGTTCGCCGGGGAGCGGCGCGCGGCGCCCCGCACCACCCCGGAATCCTGGGATCTCCAGAATCTTTTCGCGGAGATGAAGAAATCCGGGGCCCGGTCGGTGGTGATGGAGGTTTCCTCCCACGCCCTGGTCCTCGATCGGGTCAAAGCCTGCGTTTTTAACGGGGCGGTTTTCACCAATCTCACTCCTGAGCACCTGGATTTTCACCGGGATCTGGAGGATTACTTCGCGGCCAAGCGGAAATTATTCGCGGCGGAACCGGGGGAGAGAAAATTCCCGGGGTTCTTCGCCGTGGTTAACCTGGACGACGCGTTTGGGGAAAGACTTGCGGCCGATCTGCGGAAGGAAGGAACCCGGGTCCTGGGTTTTTCCGCGCAGGGGAAAACGGGGGCGGAGATCCGGCCCCGGGATCTCGCCGAAGGCTGGGACGGGATCCGGGCCGCGGTGGAAACCCCGGCCGGCCTGGTCCGGATCGATTCAAAACTTTTAGGAAGATTTAATCTCGAGAACATCCTGGGGGCGGTGGGCGCGGGGGTGGGCCTCGCGCTTTCCCCCGAGACGATCGCCCGCGGAATCGCGGAAGTGCGGGCGGTCCCGGGGCGCCTGGAAAGGGTGGAGCCCCCGGGGGCGGGTCCCGGCGATTTTCAGGTCCTGGTGGATTATGCCCATACCCCCGACGCGCTGGAAAAGGTTCTGACCGTACTCTCCCGGATCAAGTCCGGGGGCAGGCTGATCACGGTTTTCGGCTGCGGCGGGGACCGGGACCGGAGCAAGCGGCCGGTGATGGGAAAAAAGGCGGCCGCGCTCACGGACCTTCTGATCGTGACCTCCGATAACCCCCGGAGCGAGGATCCCCTCGCGATTATCGCCGCGATCCGGACTGGGGTGGCGGAAACCGGGCGGATGCGGGAGGGCGAAAACTTCTGGACCGTGCCCGACCGGGAGGCGGCCATCCGGCTGGCGATCGGGAAGGCCCGGAAGGGCGACCTGGTCCTGGTGGCGGGCAAGGGCCATGAGACCGAGCAGATTATCGGGAAGGAAAAACTTCCCTTTGACGACCGGGCGGTGGCGGCCCGGGTTCTCGCGGAGAGGCTGGCTTCATGCGCTTAGAACAGGTTCTCTCGCTTCAGGAAACGGCGGAAGCCGTGCGGGGAAGTCTTCACGGCCGGGGTGACCTCCCGGTGCCGGGGATTTCCACCGATTCCCGGAGCGTCGTTCCCGGTGAGCTGTTCGTGGCCCTCCGCGGCCCGAAATTTGACGGGCACGAATATATCCCCGACGCCCTGGCGCGCGGGGCCGCGGCGGTCTTGAGCGAGAAGGAGCTTCCGGAAAAATCCGCCCCGGCGGCGGTGGTGGTGCCGGACACCCTCCGGGCCCTGGGCGACCTGGCCCGCCATTACCGGGATAAATTCCCGGTTCCGCTGGTGGCGATCACCGGGAGCAACGGGAAAACCAGCACCAAGGAAATCCTGACGGCCATCCTGCGGAAGGCCTGGGGGGAAGACCGGGTCCTGGGTTCTTCCGGGAATTTCAATAACCAGGTGGGGGTGCCTCTGACCCTCTTTACCCTGCGGAAAAACCACCGCGCCGCCGTGCTCGAATTCGGCACCAATCAGGAGGGGGAAATCGCCCGCCTGGGGAAAATCGCGGCCCCGACGGTCGGGGTGATTACCAATGTGGGCAGTTCCCACCTGGCCGGTCTGGGCGGGATCGAGGGGGTGGCCCGGGAAAAGGAAAGCCTGCTTTTTTCTTTGCCCACAGGGATTGGCCGGGCGGTCTTGAACGCCGATGACCCGCGGGTCCTGGCCATGGCTTCGCGTTACCGGGAAAGGGGCGGGGAGGCGGTTCTGTTCGGACTGAGCCCGGAAGCGGCGGTCCGGGCGGACGGGATCCGGCCCCGGGACTGGGGCCTGGAATTTGAAGTGAAATTTCCGAACTGCGGTCTTCCGGCGAAACTCAATTTCCCCGGGGTTTCCGGGGTTAGAAATGTCCTGGCCGCCGGGGCGGCGGCCTTCACGCTCGGTCTGTCCCCGGAGGAAATCGTTTCCGCCTGGGAAGGGTTCAAGCCCTTCCCGGGGCGGCTGGCCCCGGTTTTAAGCGGACGGGGTTACTGGGTGATTGACGATACCTACAACGCCAATCCCAATTCCACCGCGGAAGCCCTCCAGGTCCTTTCCGAGCGGCTGGCCCTGGCCGGGGCCCGGTCCGGGCGGGGCCAGACCTGGGCGATTCTCGGGGAAATGCTCGAGCTCGGTGACGAAACCCGCGAGGCCCATTTCCGGGTGGGGGAACAGGCGGCCCGGCTCGGGATTGATTGCCTGGTGCTGCTCGATTCCCCCGACGGGGCGATCCGGGCGCTCTCCGAGGGCGCCCGCGCCGCCGGGATGGCAGGGGAAAAGATCCGGGTCTTCCCGGACCACGGCCGGCTGATCGAGGGAATCAGGCGTCTGATCGCCCCGGAGGACCTGGTGCTGGTCAAGGGCTCCCGGGCCACCCGGATGGATCAGGTGGTGAAAACCCTGGTGGAGAACCATGATTTATAAAGTTTTATATTCATTCCGGGATCACGTCAGCGCTTTCAACGTTTTCCACTACATCACTTTCCGCACCGGCCTGGCGATCATGACCGCGCTCATCCTGGGCCTGATCTTCGGCAAACCTCTGATCAAGCGGTTGCAGGGCTGGCAGATTCGCCAGGTGGTCCGCGATGACACCCCGCCGAATCATAAGAAAAAAACCGGCACGCCCACGATGGGGGGGATCCTGATCCTCGGCGGATTGCTGGCCGCCGTCCTCTTCTGGAGCGACCTTTTCAACCCCTACATTCAGGCGGTCTGCCTGGTGGTGATGGGCTTCGGCCTGGTGGGTTTCCTGGATGACCGGGTCAAGATCCGGCAGGGAACCGGTCAAGGGCTCCGGGGCTGGACCCGGATTTTTATCGAGGTGGTCATCGCCGGGGCCGCGGTCGGGATCATCTTTTCCCAGACTTCCTATTCGAGTGTGCTTTATTTCCCTTTCCTGAAAAAACTTCATCCCGACATCGGCCTCTGGTACCTGCCTTTCGCCATTTTCGTGATCGTGGGGTGCGCCAACGCGGTCAACCTGACCGACGGCCTGGATGGACTCGCGATCGGACCCATGCTGACCAGCATGCTGGTTTACCTGCTTTTCGCCTACGCCGCCGGGAACGCGGTGATCAGCAGCTACCTCGGGATTCCGGGGGTGCCGGGGGCGGGGGAACTCGCGATCTTCTGCGGGGGAATGGTGGGGGCGAGCCTGGCCTTTCTCTGGTTCAACGCCTACCCGGCCGAGATTTTCATGGGTGATCTCGGATCCCTGGCCCTGGGCGGCGGCCTGGGGGCGGTGGCGGTGGTGGCCAAGCAGGAAATCGTTCTGGTCCTGGTGGGAGGGATTTTCGTCCTGGAAACGGTCTCGGTGATCTGCCAGGTGGTGAGCTTCAAGCTGGTCGGGCGGCGGATCTTCCGCATGGCCCCCATCCATCACCATTTTGAGATGAAGGGGTGGGCCGAGCCCAAGATCATCGTCCGGTTCTGGATCATTTCCGCGGCCCTGGCGCTTCTGGCCTTGAGCACGCTCAAACTGCGGTAAGAAAGAAATGGAACTGAAGGGAAAAAAGATTCTGGTGGTGGGCATGGCCCGCACCGGGGTGGCCACGGTGAAATTCCTGGCGCCTCGGGGGGCGCTGGTGACGGCGACGGACACCAAGCCCCGGGCCGAGCTGGAGCAGGCGGTCCGGGAGACCGCCGGCCTCCCGGTCACCTTCCATCTCGGCGGTCAACGGCCGGAGGATTTCCAGGAGGCGGACCTGATCGTGGTCAGCCCCGGCGTCCCGATGGACATTCCGGAGCTCGCGGCCGCCCGCGGGGCCGGGAAGGAAATTATCTCCGAGCTCGAGTTGGCCTACCGGGCCCTGGTCGAGCGGGGCCGGAGGGAGCCGATCCTGGCGGTGACCGGGGCCAACGGCAAAACCACGGTGACCACGCTCCTGGGGCAGATCCTGGCGGGGGCGGGCCGGAAGGTATTCGTAGGGGGCAACATCGGGAACCCGCTGATCGAGGCTCTCTTGACCGACGAGAATTTTGATTTCCTGGTGGTGGAGGTTTCCAGCTTCCAGCTCGAGGGGGTGACCGGCTTCCGGCCCCGGATCGGGGTGCTGATGAACATCACCGAGGACCATCTTGACCGCTACGCTTCCTTTGCGGATTACGCCCGGGCCAAGGGCCAGCTTTTTGCCTTTCAGACCCCCGAGGATTTTGTGGTGGCCAACCAGGAGGACCCGGTCGTGCTCCAGACCCTGGAACAAGTCCGGGGGCGGAAATTATATTTCAGCTATCACCGGGAGGTGGAACGGGGCTCCTTCATCCGCCCGCTCGCGGGAGGAAAGGAAGAAGTGGTTTTCCGGGACGGTCAGCGGGAAAAGGTGTTCGCCCTTCCCCCCCTGACCGTGGCCGGGGTGCATTACCGCGAGAACGTGCTCGCGACTTTCACCGTCGGCCAGATCCTGAATCTTCCCGGAGAGGACGGCTTGGCCCTGATGGCCGGGTTCCGGGGACTGCACCACCGGATGGAGCTTTTCGCCACCTGGAAGGGCATCCAGTTCGTGGATGATTCCAAGGCTACCAACGTCGGCGCGGTGGAGCGGGCCCTCCAGAGTTATCCGCCCCGGTCGGTGATCCTGATCGCCGGAGGCAAGGACAAGGGCGGGGATTACCGGGTGATCTCGGACCTGGTCCGGGAACGGGTGGTCCTGCTGCTGCTGATCGGGGAGGCGACGGAAAAAATCGACGCGGCCTGGGGGAAGCTGACCGAATGCCGCCGGGCGGGAACCCTGCCGGAGGCGGTCAAGGCGGCCCTGGCGGCGGCCCGGCCCGGGCGGATCGTGCTCCTTTCCCCCGCCTGCTCGAGTTTCGACCAGTTCAAGAATTACGAGGAAAGAGGCGAGATCTTTCGCCGGGAAGTGGGGAAATACATTAATGCGCCAAGCGCTAATAGCAAGGAGCATGGAGCAGGGGGCGAGGAGTAGGATGCAAAGAAACCAAACAGACCGGATTTCTTTAATCACCCTGCTCCCTGCCCCGGGCTTTTTGTCGCCGACACTGACACCGACACTGACACTGACATTAATGTTGAAGGAGAGAAACCATAATGGTTGAGTCCGGCTTTCGCTCCGCGGTATCGACCGGGATCGGAAGGATCCAGCGGGACCGGTTTGATTATTTTCTCCTCTCGATCGTGATGATCCTGGTCGGGGCCGGGGTCCTGATGATCTACAGCACGAGTTATATCCCCGCCTGGAAGGAGCTCGGGGACAAGCTCTACTTCCTTCGGCGCCAGCTCCTCTTCATGGGCCTGGGGTTTTCCCTCTGCCTGGTGATGGCCTTCCTTGATTACCGCCTGCTTTCCCGGTATTCCGGTTTCATCCTGCTCGGGGTGGTCTTCCTGCTCATCCTGGTCCTGATCCCGGGGGTGGGAACCCGGGTGGGGGGAAGCTCGCGCTGGCTCCGGGCCTTCGGGTTCAGCTTCCAGCCCACCGAACTGGCCAAACTCGTGATCGTGATCGTCCTCGCCGACTACCTCGCCAAAACCGAGGAACATTCCGACGAGAAGGGCCGAATCATGATCCCGCTCGGCCTCGCGGGAGGGCTCGCTTTCCTGATCCTGCTCGAGCCCGATTTCGGGAGCGCGGTGATGATCGGGATCCTGCTGCTGCTCCTCTGGATCATCGCCGGGGTCAGCCTGAAATATGTCCTGGGTCTCGGGCTCCTGGCCCTGCCGGTCCTGGTCGGCCTGGTGGTTTTCGGCCACGGTTACCGGATGCGCCGGGTGTTGGTTTTTCTCGATCCCTGGAGCGATCCCGAGGGCAGCGGGTTTCAGATCATCCAGTCCTTCGTGGCTTTCGCCCACGGGGGCTTTTTCGGGCAGGGGCTCGGGGAAGGGAGCCAGAAGCTTTTTTTCCTCCCCGAAGCCCATACCGATTTCATCTTCAGCGTCATCGGCGAGGAACTCGGATTCCTGGGGGTGATCGCCCTCCTTCTCCTTTATCTGGTTTTCACCCAGCGGGGAATCCGGATCGCCCTGAAGGCTCCGGATCTCTTCGCCAGTTTGCTGGCTTTCGGGATCGTGATCATGGTGTCGTTCCAGGCGCTTTTGAACATGGGAGTGGTGCTGGGGGTTCTGCCGACCAAGGGACTGACCCTGCCTTTCATCAGCTACGGGGGCACTTCCCTGGTGATCAACCTGATCGGGGTGGGGATCCTGCTCTCGATCGGGCTTCATCCCCATCCCTCCCGGAAATGAAGGAAAAAGACGGGTGCGGAAAACGGGTGAGCAGCTGCGGATCGCCTTCGCCGCCGGCGGGACGGGGGGACACATTTTCCCGGCCCTGGCCCTGGCCGGCGAATTCCGGCGGCGCGATCCTCGGGCCGAGATCGTTTTCTTCGGAACCCGGAAGGGATTGGAGACGAAATTGATTCCCAGCCATGGATATCGGCTGCACCTGATCGAGGTGGAAGCCCTGAAGGGGCGGGGGCCGGCGGCCGTTATTCGTTCCCTGGCCAAGCTGCCCCGGGCGATTTTCTCCTCGGGGAGAATCCTTCGGGAACTGCATCCCCACCTGGCGGTGGGCCTGGGGGGGTATGCCTCCGGCCCGGTTCTCCTGGCCGCCTATCTCTTGAGGATCCCGACCGCGCTGGTGGAACCGAATTCCATCCCGGGTCTGGCCAACCGTCTCCTGGGCCGCCTGGCCCGGCGGATTTTCATTGCTTTTAACCGGACCCGGGATTATTTCCCGGAAAAACGGGTCCGGCTGACCGGCAACCCGCTCCGGCCGGAGGTGATCCCCGGGTTTTCCCCGGCGGGTGCCCCGGCGCATGACGGGTTTACCCTCCTGGTCCTGGGGGGAAGCCAGGGAGCCAAGACTATCAACGCGAGCGTGCTCGCGGGGATGCCCGAGCTGGCCCGGGCCATCCCGCGTTTCCAGGTGATCCACCAGACCGGGCCCGCCGACCGGGCCAGGGTCGAACAGGGCTATCGGGAAGCCGGCCTGGCGGCTACGGTTCTGGATTTTATCGACGATATGGGCCGGGTTTACGCCCAGGCGGATCTGGTCATCGCCCGGGCGGGGGCCACCACCCTGGCGGAGTTAACCGCCTGGGGGAAACCCGCGATTCTCGTCCCCTATCCCTTTGCCGCCGATCAGCACCAACGGGAAAATTCCCGGGCGCTGGTGGAAAAGGGGGCGGCGCTGATGTTCGAAGACCGGGAGCTTTCCGGCCCGGTATTGGCCCGGGCCGTCCTGGACCTTTACCGGGATGAAAAGCGGCGGGAAGAAATGGGGAAAAAAGCCCGGGAGTTCGCTCATCCCGAAGCCCGGGAGGAAATCGTGAATCAATGCCTGGAACTTATTCAAGAATGAAGACCGTCGGGAAAACGGAAATCCCGGAAAAGCTGCCCGCGGGATTCCTCGCGAAGCGCCGCCGGATCCATTTCATCGGGATCGGGGGATCGGGGATGAGCGGGATCGCCCAGATCTCCCTGAACCTTGGATTCTCAGTCAGCGGTTCGGATCTCACGGCCTCCGAAACCACCCGGGAACTCGAAAAACTCGGGGCGGTTAT
>JAPLJL010000431.1 GCA_026388615.1 Pseudomonadota bacterium
GCGGCCTGATGTGCGAGGCCTGCCACGGCTCCACGCACGCCGAGTTTCCCGCTTCCCATCCCAACGACAACGTGCAGAGCATGGCGCTCCAGGGCCGGGCCGGATTCCTCGCCGATAACGGCAATGGGCCCTTCCGGGTCCACCGCCCGGATACCCTCGACCGCCCCGATCCCGCCGGTCGAATTCCCGATGATCAGATAACGATAATTTTCCATGTTTTTAATTCCGGTTCTTGGTTCACTGTTCAAGGTTCACGGTTTCAGGTTTCCGATTTGGATTCTTCCCTCTAAACTCTCCACTCTTTACTCTCTACTCTGAAAGGATCAGCGCTTCATTGGGACAGCCCGCCACGCAGGCCGGCACTTCCCGGCCCGGGCAAAGATCGCACTTGGCCACCACCCCGCGCTTCTCGTCCCAGAGAATGGTCCCGTTCGTGCAGGCCAGGACACAGGAGAGACAGCCGACACAGCGTTCCGGATCGTGAGTCACTTTCCCGGTTTCCGGGTCCCGCTCCATCGCCCCGCTCACGCAGGCGAAAACGCAGAGCGGCTCATCGCAGTGCCGGCAGACCAGCGCGAAGGAAACCGGGCCTTCTTCCACCACTCGGACCCGCCCCCGGGGTCTTTCCCGCCCCGGGCCGAAGGCCTTGAGTAAATCCTTGGAGGGATGGTGCTCGGCCGCGCAGTAAAACTCGCAGAGGTGACAACCGATGCAGGCTTCCTCCTTGACCTGGATTTTCTTCCGCGGGGCGAGCTTGTTCATTTGGCCTCCCGGATCTCGGCGGCGATGATAATCGCCTGGGCGATCTCCCGCATCGGCCGGCGGCTGTTCATCGCCTCCCGCTGGATCAGGCGGAAGGCCTCCGATTCCCCGATCCCCTTCTCCTTCATCAGAATCCCTTTCGCCCGTTCCGTCACTTTCCGGGTTTCCAAAAGCTCGTGGAGTCGGACGTTCAAAATCACCCCGCCCACCTGCTGGGCCACCGCCGAAAGAAGGGCGATTTCATACTGGCTGTGCTGATAAGGGTATTGGTGTTGGACATTGATCACCCCGACAAATTTGCCCTGATGAATCATCGGCACTGAAAGGAAGGCCTGATAACGATCCTCCGGCAGTTCATGGAAAAATTTGAAACGGGGATCCTGGCTGGCATTGGAACCGATCGCCACCGGTTTCTTTTCCCGCGCCACCCAGCCGGTGATTCCCTCGCCGATCTTTAGCTTGATTCCTTCCATTACCCCGGGATCCCGGGTATTGGAGGCCTTCAGGCGAAGCTCATCCTTTTCCTCGTCGTAAAGATAAAGCAGACAGGCATCCCCCCCGGTAGCATGTAAAACCACCTTGACGATGCTCTCCAAAACCTCTTTCAGCTCCAGGGCCGAACCCACGATCCGGGTGATTTCATTAAGAGCCTCAATCACCCTTTCAATAATCCTCTGGGTCTCAAATTCCCGGCTGATCTGTTCATGTTCTTTTCCCCGGCGGATCTTTTCCACCGCCAGCCCGGAAAGGCGGGCCAGACATCCGAAAACCTGTTCTTCTTTCTTGGTAAATTCCCGGGAATCTTCTCCCATTCCTAAAGCCACAAAGGGCTCAAAGCTGGTTCCAATCAGGGAACGAACCTCAAACTTCTGGGCCAATCCCCGGAGCCATTCTTCCTTCTCCAAACCCAGATCGGGAACCGCCACGGTTTCATCCCGGTGTTTGGCGACCCATTCCGCCAGACGGGAAACCACGGGCAAATGGGACTCCTGCAGCAGCAATTCTTTTTTATCCCAGCCCAGATTGACCACGAACCCTTTGGTCGGGTCTTGCGTCAGGACCGCCACCACGGATAGTTTCAGGCCGGAGGCAAACATCTTGGGAATCGCGACGCTCAGGCCATTATTCCCGGAGGGGCCGGCCAATTTTTGGCTGATCCCGGAAAGAGCCGGCATCCATTGTTCCATCGTGGTGTCTTCGCTGACAATTCTCTTCGGGGTCCTGGCCGCCGCGTTGGAATTTGTCTGTTTTCTCACGATCCTTGCCCCTTTTTCTAATTCTTGCTTCCGTTTGTTTCATTAAAAAAGGCGCCTACCTTCCGGAAAGACGCCCTTGTCTTCAGCCAGTCAATGTCGATGAGGAACTCTGGCTTTAAGCGCGCCTCTCCTTCTTATTCTTTTGTTGCCTCTGCTGCTTGGTTCCCATTGCTATATCCATTCTGCATAAGTAATGAAGCAAACACCGTGCCAAGCCCGGTTTTCGATGGAAATCGCTCCGAAACCGTCGGTGGGGTAGGCCTTGTCGGCCTGAATTTGTTCCCGGGAAGCGAAAGAATGATCAAAAACTGATCAGTCCTGTCCAAATCCTGATTACTGATTAATGACCATGGATAGCGGATGGCTAATGGCCTGTGGTATACAAAATACGATGTATTCTGATCAGTTATTAAAAATTGTCTTTTTGCTGAACGCTGACAGTTGAATGCTGGCGGCTCATAAGAAAGGAGTCATTGAAATGACGGAAAATCTTAATGCCTGGGACAGCTGGAAAGACTGGGAGACGATCAAGCTCGAAAAAAACCAGGCTTACCCTGAGATCGGCCTGCTCACCCTGAACCGCCCGGACCGCCTGAACTCGGTCAACAGTACCATGATGAGCGAGCTCCATGACTGCCTCGGTTTACTGAATCATGCCTTCGACTGCCGGGTGCTGGTCATCCGCGGGTCCGGCCGGATGTTCTGCGCCGGGATCGAACTCTCCCAGGGATTAGGCGGGGAGCCGAAATACGAATGGGAAAATTTCCATGACAAGGTCAAGGCCATCTGGCAGATGCAGCAAGAGTTCAGCTCGATCATCCCCGGCC
>JAPLJL010000388.1 GCA_026388615.1 Pseudomonadota bacterium
AACCGGGTTCAGAACTCTCAGCGAAAAGGATGAGGAAAAATGTCACTATTCGGAAAAGACAACCCATCACCCGAACCGGAATCCAACGTAAGCGCCAAACCGGAATCCAACGTAAGCGCCAAATCGGAATCCAGCTCGACCGCCAAGGAACTGGTGGAGAAGATCGTCCAGCTTCTGTCGGACAGTCCCAACGAGGTGGTCGTCAATGAACTGGCCGGCGAGCAGGTTTCGGTGCTCGAAATCCGGGTAGCCCAGAGCGACACCGGGAAAGTGATCGGACGCAAGGGAAGAAACATCCAGGCGATTCGCACCATCCTCGAAGCCCTGGGCGGTAAACAGGGAAAACGCTATTCGGTGGAAATAATCGGGTAGCCGTCCCTTTTAACCAAACCTAAAAAACCTGACCGTCAGCTTTTTCGCTCGAAATCTCGAGCGGAGCGGGTCAGGTTTGTTTTGGGTCCGGGGAACTTCGCGCTCCCCGCTTTTCCTCTTCCGACACCAGGAAGATAAAAGGACGGCCGGAGATCGGGTTGGATCTGACCACGACCGTGGTCCGGTAAACCTCTTCAATAATCTGGTAGGTTAAAACCTCTTCCGGTGGCCCCAGCCGGTTAAGCCGGCCCCCGTGGAGCAGGACCAAGCGGTCGCAATACTCGCTGGCGTAATTCAAGTCGTGCAGGACCAGGATTACCCCCATTCCCTCCCGGCGGTTGAGCCGTCGGACCAGGTCCAGGATCTGGACCTGGTGGGTGATGTCCAGGTGGGCGGTCGGCTCATCCAGGAGCAGAAACTCGGGTTCCTGACACAAGGCCCGGGCGATCAGCGCGAGTCTCCTCTCCCCCCCGCTTAAATTCCCCAGGATGCTCCGCCGGATTTCCCGGACCCCGGTCAGTTCCATGGCCCTTTCGGCGATCTCCTTGTCCCGCTTCCCCTCGAGGAACTGAAAGTGCCGGCGATGGGGAAATCTTCCAAACAGTACGAAATCTTCTATCGTCAGATTCAAATCGATAGCCGGGCTCTGGGAAACCACCGCGACCTTCCGGGCCAATTCCCCGAATTTCATCCGGTTGATCTCGCTCCGGTCCCAGAAAATCTTCCCCTGCTCCGGTTTCAATACCTTGGTCATTACCCTCAACAGGGTGGTTTTCCCGGAGCCATTGGGTCCGATGATCCCCACGATTTCCCCGGATCGGATCGAAAAGCTGATCTCCCGCAGAACCGGCTTGCCGGGATATCCGCAGGATAAATTCTCAATTTCCAGGATCACTGAATGATTCCTCGCAAAAATTACTAATAACTTTCTAATTCCTAATTAAATCCCAATGACTAATTGATTTTTAGAGTTTAAGATTAGACATTTTTAGTTTGGATATTGATTAGAAATTCGTCATTAGACATTAGAAATTTGCCACTGATCGTTTCATGTTTTTCACTATCAACTTATTTTTCACTTTCCCGAGATCAATTCTGATCTGGTCAAAACGTAAATGAATATCCCCCCGCCCAGGATCCCGGTAATCACCCCGACGGGCAATTCCACCGGGGTGATAATGGTCCGGGCCAGGGTGTCGCAGAGAATCAGGAAACCCGCCCCCAGCAGAAAACTGGCGACCAGCAGGATGCGATGATCCGGGCCCACCAGCATCCGGACCAGATGCGGCACCACCAGCCCGACGAAACCGATAATCCCGGAAAAGGAAACGCTCAGCCCGGTCAGCGCCGAGGCCAGGAGAAAAAGAATCCGCTTGTCCCTCTCGATATTCACCCCCAGGTGGAGGGCCTCTTCCTCTCCCAGCGAGAAAGCGTTCAGATCAAAGCAGAAAAAATAAGAAACCAGCAAACCCAGCAGAGAAGCCGACAAGGCGATTCCCACCAGCGTCCAGTTGGTTTCGCTCAGGGATCCCAGAGTCCAGAAAATAATCCCGTGCAAATCCTCCACCCGGGAAATGGCCATGAAAAGCATGATCAGGGAAGAAGAGATGAAACTGATCATCACCCCGGTGAGAAGCAGGCCCTGGATTTTTATCATCCCCTTCTTCAGGCTGAGGAAGTAAACCAGGTAAATCACCAGGACCGCCCCGGCAAACCCGGATGCGGGCAAAGAGAATATCCCCAGCCATCGATTCAATTTCCCCACGATCGCCAGGCAGACCCCCAGGGCCGCCCCCCCGGAAATCCCCAAGGTGTAAGGTTCGACCAGCGGGTTGCGGAACATCCCCTGTAGGATCACCCCGGAGACGCTCAAGGCCCCCCCGACGGCGAATCCCAGAAGCAGGCGCGGCAGGCGGACCTCCCTCAAAATGCTCGCCTCAATCCCGGGTTCTTTTCCCCAGAGCAGGGCCGGAATCTTGGCGAGGGGAATGGACGCCGGACCCATCGCCAGGGCCAAAAGGCCGGCCGCGCAAAGCAGCCCTCCCAGGAAAAGCACCCAGCCGAGCCAGATCAGGTGTTTCTTATCCATTTTCTGCCACACCAGAAGTGATCCCAATCAAGAAATCGAGTCAGTTCTATCAGAGGCAGAAATATCCAAGAAACAATAGCCATCATGAACATATTTCTCTTTAAATTCGAGCTGGAGAGGAAAAGAAAAAGTCGGCCCATCCGTCACGACGGTGTGATATTCACCTTTTTCTCCTGAAGGATCAATCCCGATTTTTCCCATTTCCTTAATAAGGTTTTCATCCAAAACCTTTCCCAAAAAATCAGCGCCAAGAACGTCCTGTTTTATCGCGACGATTGTGGCGGAAAAACCGAGCCCAAGGAAATCACTCAATAGATCAAACCTGGCTTTTTTCCAAAG
>JAPLJL010000128.1 GCA_026388615.1 Pseudomonadota bacterium
ATTTTTACCGGGAAGCCCACAAGAAGATTTACCAGGCGATGCTGGACCTGAATGTCAAGGGCGAGCCGGTTGATCTCCTGACCCTGAGCGAGCTGCTCAAGTCCAGAGGGGAATTGGAGGAGATCGGGGGGCACAGCTACCTGGCCCAGCTTACGGATGCCGTGCCCACCGCGGCCAACCTGCTTTCTTATACCCGGCTGGTAAAAGACAAGTCGATTTTGCGGGGGCTGATGAAGGTGGCCACCGACATTGTCACCCGGGGCTACGAATCCGACGCGGAGGTGGAACAGCTCCTGGACCAGGCCGAGCGCGACATTTTTTCGATCTCCGAGAGGAAGTTCCGTCCCAGTTATTTCCCGATCAAGGAAATCATCAAGGAAAATTTCAAAACGATTGACCGCCTGTACACCCAGAAGGGGATGCTGACGGGGGTGCCCACCGGCCTGAAGAAATTCGACGAGCTGACCTGCGGGCTCCAGCCTTCCGAGCTGATTGTGCTCGCGGGCAGACCCGGGATGGGAAAGAGCGCTTTGGCTTTGAATATCGCCGAGCACGCGGCGGTGGAGTCGAAGATCCCGGTCGTGATATTTTCCCTGGAAATGTCCCGCGAACAGGTGGGCTTGCGCCTGCTTTGCTCCCGGGCCCGGATCAACAGTCATAATTTGCGCCGGGGAATGATCGCCCGTCACGATACGCCCCGCCTGGTCACCGCCGCCGGTATCCTCAGCGAGGCCCCGATTTTCGTGGATGACAGCCCGGCCCTAAGTGTGCTGGAACTCCGGGCCAAAGCGCGGAGACTCAAGTCGGAGCAGAAAGTCGGGCTGGTGGTGGTGGATTACCTGCAGTTGATGAGGTCCGGGCGGCAGCTCAGAGCGGGGGATAACCGGGAACAGGAAATCTCCGAAATTTCCCGCTCCCTGAAATCTCTGGCCAAGGAATTGAACATTCCGGTGGTGGCGCTTTCCCAGTTGAACCGGATGGTGGAACAGCGGAAGGATAAAAAACCCATTCTCGCGGATCTGCGCGAATCGGGCGCCATCGAACAGGACGCGGATCTGATCGCCTTTATCTACCGGGACGAGGTTTATAATCCCGCGCCCGACAATCCCAAGCGGGGGATCGCGGAGATAATTATCGGGAAGCAGAGGAACGGTCCGGTTGGGATTCCTTTCGACGTCGCCTTCCTGAGCGAATATACCACCTTCGCCGACCTGGCCCGGGATACCGCGGAGCCGTATTCCGAGGGCTAGATCTTGCGGACGCGCCAGCAAACCCGCCAAATCAGGGTCGGGTCCGTCCTCGTGGGTGGGCAGGCCCCGATTTCGGTCCAGGGAATGACCAAATCCGACTCCCACGATGCCCGCCGGGTGCTCGCGGAGGTTCGCCGGATGGTGAAAGCGGGGGCGGAAATCGTCCGCATCGGGATTCCGGACGAAAAATCCCTGGAAGCGGTGGGCTGGGTGAAAGACCGGGTTCCGGTCCCGATTGTGGGGGATATCCACTTTGATTACCGCCTGGCCCAGAAGGCGATCCGGGCCGGGCTGGACGGGATCAGGATCAATCCCGGGAATATCGGGGGCCCGCGCCGGCTCCAGGAAGTGGCCCAGACCGCCCGGGAATTCGGGGCCCCCCTCCGCATCGGGATCAATTCCGGTTCGCTGGAAAAGGATCTCCGGCGCCTGCCGGTGGCGGAAGGCCTGGTTAAAAGCGCCCTCCGGGCGGTGGAAATCCTGGAGAACATGGATTTTCATTCTTTTAAAATTTCCCTCAAGTCATCCGACGTTTCCGAAATGATTGAGGCCCATCGCCTGATTTCGAAACAGGTTAATTACCCCCTGCATTTAGGGGTGACCGAAGCCGGGCCGGGGCTCTCGGGGACAGTAAAATCGACACTCGGGATCGGGATTCTTCTCGCGGAGGGAATCGGGGATACCATTCGGGTCTCACTGACCGGCCCCTCCGTTCTGGAGATCAGGGCCGCCTGGCAGATTCTCCGGGGGCTGGGGCTCCGCTCCCGGGGAGCCGAAATCATTTCCTGCCCCACCTGCACCCGGGATACCCTGAAAATCCAGGCCCTGGCGGAGCAGGTGGAGAAGCGCCTGGCCTCCCGGGAGAAGAAGATCAAGGTGGCGGTCATGGGCTGCCCGGTGAACGGACCGGGGGAGGCGTCCCGGGCGGATGTCGGGCTGGTGGGCAGCCAGGGAAAGGCCATCATTTATTTCCGGGGCCGCCCGATCGGGAAACGGGACCGGGCCGATGCGGTCAAGGCGATTTGCGAATTGGCGGAAAAAATAGATTAAGAGATTATTTCGCAAAAAAGGAGAAAAATGTTCTTGAGAGATTTTCCGGATAGGTCTTCGCTCCCAAAACAATTCGTTTTTCCCGAAAGAGCACCAGGCCGCCCCGCAGGGGCTAAGGCCTTTAGCAGCGCTTGTAGCTCTGAACTTAACAAGCTGGATCTCGAAAAAAGATGTTTTGGGTCGCTCCGACCTATCCAGGAAAATCTTTTCGCAAGCTTAATAATGTGGAGCTGAAAAAATGAGAATGACTAAAGCTTTCATTCCTACCCTGAGGGAGGAGCCCAAGGAAGCCGAAGTCGCCAGTCACCTGCTTCTCCTCCGCGCGGGCATGATCCGGAAACTGGCGGCGGGGATTTACTCGGTCCTGCCTCTGGGGAAGCGGGTCCTGCGCAAGGTCGAGACAATTATCCGCGAGGAGATGGACCGGGCCGGCGCGCACGAGCTTTATCTCCCCGCCGTGCAGCCGGCCGAACTCTGGGAGGAAAGCGGGCGCTGGGCCAAATACGGAAAGGAGCTCCTCCGCTTCCAGGACCGCCACGAGCATTGGTTCTGCTTCGGGCCGACCCACGAGGAGGTAATCACCGACCTGGTTCGCCGCGAGATCCGGTCTTATCGGGACCTGCCCCGGTGCTTCTATCAGATCCAGGTGAAGTTCCGCGACGAGGTGCGTCCCCGCTTCGGCTTGATCCGAGGGCGGGAATTTATCATGAAGGACGCTTACAGCTTTGACCGGGACGAGGCCGGGGCCGAGCAGAGCTATAAAGTCATGGTCCAGGCTTACGAACGGATTTTTACCCGGATGAGACTGGATTTCCGGATGGTCCAGGCGGAGGCCGGCAATATCGGGGGCAATTTTTCCCATGAATTCATGGCGCTGGCCTCCACGGGGGAAGACCTGATCCTGGTTTGCGACGCCTGCGGCTATTCCGCCAGCCAGGAAAGGGCGGAGGTGGGTAAAACCGAACTGCCTTCCCCCGGAGAAGAGAAAGAAGGCCCCCGGGAACGGGTGGCCACCCCGGGCCAGCGAACCGTGGAAGAGGTCTGCCGTTTCCTGGGGGTGGAGCCGCGGAACCTGATCAAAACCCTGATTGTCCAGGTCCAGGGGGAACCGCGGGCGGTTTTAATCCGGGGGGATCTGGAGATTAACCTGAACAAACTGCAAAGGCACCTGGGCGCGGAGTCGATCGAGCTGGCGGACCCGGAAACCATCGAGCGGGTGACCGGGGCTCCCGTGGGTTTCGCCGGGCCGGTGGGACTGTCCCTGAAAATCCTGGCGGACCAATCCATCCGGGGAATCATCCGCGGGGTGACGGGGGCCAACGCCGCCGATTTCCACCTGATCAACGTTAAGATCGGCCGGGATTTCCCCGAGCCGGAATACGGGGATTTCCGCCTGGCCCGCGGCGGGGACGCCTGCGGGAAATGCGGAAAAACCATGCGGGAGATCCGCGGACTCGAACTGGGACATACTTTTAAGCTCGGGGTCAAATACAGCCAGGCGCTACGGGCGAACTATCTGGACCCGCAGGGGAAGGAAACCCTGATGGTGATGGGCTGTTACGGGATCGGGGTCACCCGGGCGCTGGCGGCGATTGTCGAACAAAGCCACGACCAGGACGGGATTATCTTCCCACTGGCGGTGGCCCCTTATCAGGTGATTGTCGTCCCGGTGGAAATGGCCGACGACCAGATCCGGGAAAAATCCGAAGAGATTTATGAAAAATTGACCGAAGCGGGGTTGGAGGTCCTGCTTGATGACCGTTCCGAAAGGGCCGGGGCGAAATTCAAGGATGCCGACCTCCTGGGGATTCCTTTCCGGATCACCATCGGGAAGCGGAACCTGGCTAACGGCCAGGTCGAGATCAAGCGCCGGGGAGAAAAGACCGCGCAGCTGGAGCCGGTCGGGACGGCGTGCGCCCGGATCGCCGAATTGATCTCCGCGGCCTGGGCGGCGGAGAAGCCCGGGGACAAGAATTGACGATTGACGAATGACGATTGACGAATGAAAACCGGGACAAGAATTGACGATTTACGAATGTCCCTCGAAATAACTCGGGATAAAACGATTGACGAATAAAAACCAGACAAAACAAATACCTCGGAATCAATTTTAGCGCACGATCACGCAACTTTTGGACATTCTAATTTTCCCAGGTAAGCGATGACCCAGGACGGGGAAAAATTCATCACCATCAAGCCGGGCGGGATCCTGGAATTGCCCGCCCGGCTGGCGCAATCCCTGGAACTCAAGGGCAACGACCAATTCCGGGTGATGGTGATGGGGAAAAATCTTCTCCAGTTGTTAAAGATGGATGAAGATTTTTTCCGGATGGCCAAGAACGACGCCAAGGTCATCTTTACCGGAGATCTGGAAGGAATAGGGATCACGGATTTGTTTTCGATCCTGAACATGTCCCAGAAGACCGGGGCCCTGGTGCTGGTGTCGGAGAAAAAGTACAAGAGTATTTTTTTCCGCCGGGGGGAAATCATCTTCGCCTCCTCCAACCAGCCCGAGGAACGGTTGGGTAATATCCTGTACCGGACCGGGAAGATCAGCCAGGAGCAGAAGGAGGAAGCCGAACGGGCCCTGACCGGGGACAAGCGCTTCGGGACGATTCTCCTGGAGCGGAGACTGATAACCCCCAAAGATCTCTGGTGGGGGGTCCGGTACCAGATGGAGGAAATCATTTATTCTTCCTTCAATTTCCTGAAGGGTTTTTTCTTTTTTCTCGAAGGGGATCTGGCCGAGGAGGACCTGGTGCGTTTTTCCTTCAATACCCAGAAGTTGCTGATGGAGGGATTCCGCCGCATGGACGAATGGCCGCTGATTTACCAGCTGATCCCCTCCCGGGATACCGTGCTGGAGATCGCCGCGGCTCCGGGTCCGGGAGACTTGAATCCGATCATGCAGAAGGTTCTGGAAATCGTGGACGGCCGGCGGAAGGCGGGAGAAATCATCCGGCTCTCCCAGCTGGGGGAGTTCAACGCCTTTCGGATTCTTTACCAGCTGGCCAAGGCGGGGCTCATCAAGGCCCAGGAAAAGGCCAAGGACATCCAGTCCGACAAAGCCGAAGCCGATCAGAAAAGGATCGTGGCCGTGATCGAGAAATACAACCTGCTCTTTCGCCAGATCCAGACGGCGATGGGCAGCCGCCTCAACCTGCCGGCCACGGCCGCGTCCTTCTTCGAAGATCTTTCCCCGAGGTTCAAGAAGCTGTTTGAAGGGATGACGTTGAGCACGGACGGGGGGTTGAACCCGGAGAAGCTGGCCGAGAACAGCAAAAAAGCGGGCAAGCTGGAAACGGGATCATTCCTGAAGCTGACGGGCTTCGGCGATCTTTTCGCCTTTCAACTGGTCCTGGACGGTTTGAACGAGCTGCTCAATTTCATGATTTTTTCCCTGCGGAACATCTCGGGCGACGACCGGGAGACCGAGGAAATGATCCGTCAGGTCCGGGCCGCCCAGAACCAGATTCAGGACCGGAAGAAAAATTAGCCGGGAGGAGAGGGCTTTGAACCGAGGAAGCGGGAAACTGATTTTTGCCCTGGATGGAATCCGGGAGCGTAAGGAAGTGGAGAACTGGGTCAAGCGTCTCTTCCCCCTGGTTTATCGTTTCAAGGTGGGCAAGGAACTTTTTACCCGGGAAGGCCCGGAAGTGGTTAAAATCATCCGGGGGTCGGGGGGGGAGGTTTTCCTGGACCTGAAATTTCACGATATCCCGGAAACCGTGGCCCGGGCGGTGGAGGCCGCCAGCGGGCTGGGGGTGGAAATCCTGAATGTCCACGCCTCGGGAGGGAAAGCGATGATGAAAGCCGCTCGGGAAGCCGCCTCGGCCGGGGGCGAGGGAAGCGCGTGGAAAGCCCCCCGGATTGTGGCGGTTACCGTTCTGACCAGTCTTAACCAGAACGATCTCCGGGAAATGGGATTGGAAATCGAAATGGAAAAACTGGTTTTGAATTTAGCCCGCCTGGCCCGGGAGGCGGGCCTGGATGGGGTGGTGGCGTCTCCCTGGGAAGCCCGGGCCATCCGGCGGGAGTTGGGAGAAGATTTTCTGATCATTACCCCGGGGATCAGGAGTGGCCCGGGAAAAAATGACGACCAGAAAAGGGTCAGCACCCCGGAAAGCGCGCTCGCGGCCGGGGCCAGCCTGATCGTGGTGGGAAGGGATATCCGGAACGCGGAAGACCCGGTGGGCCAGGCCCAGGCGATTGAGGCAAGAATTGCCCAAGTGGGAAAAAATGGTTAAGGGGAAGAGCTTAGGAAAATTTTTCCCGGGTAAGGTAAAGGGGGTATTGACAGGACAAGGTATTATTTTATAATAAATAATTTAACTGCTGGCGTAGCTCAGCAGGCAGAGCAGCTGACTTGTAATCAGCAGGCCGGGGGTTCGATTCCCTCCGCCAGCTCATGAGGAGTATTTATTTTTTTAGGGGAGAGGTTCCCGAGCGGCCAAAGGGGGCAGACTGTAAATCTGTTGGCTATGCCTTCGGAGGTTCGAATCCTCCCCTCTCCATATAATAATGTGGGGCGAGCAAGTTTGGTTGAAAAAAGCGGGAATAGCTCAATTGGTAGAGCACGAGCCTTCCAAGCTTGAGGTTGCGGGTTCGAGCCCCGTTTCCCGCTCCAATATAAAAGATTTTAATTATTGATTTTCACGGGAGAGGAAAAGAACCAGAAAGATCAAACGCCCAAGTAGCTCAGTTGGCAGAGCACCTCCTTGGTAAGGAGGAGGTCACCAGTTCAATTCTGGTCTTGGGCTCCAGATTGAAAATAGGCAAGCGGAAGATTTATCTGAATTCCAGGAGGCGATAAAAAATGTCCAAGCAGAAGTTTCAGAGAACCAAGCCGCACATGAATGTGGGGACGATTGGGCATGTGGATCACGGGAAGAGTTGTTTGACGAGTGCGCTGACGCTGGTGTTATCGAAGAATGCGTTATCGACGTTTGTGCCGTTTGACATGATCGACAAGGCACCGGAGGAGCGGGAGCGGGGGATTACGATTCAGATTGCGCACGTGGAGTATGAGAGCAAGAAGCGGCATTACGCGCATATCGATTGCCCGGGTCACGCGGATTATGTGAAGAACATGATTACGGGTGCGGCGCAGATGGACGGGGCGATCCTGGTGGTGAGTGCGGCGGATGGCCCGATGCCGCAGACGCGGGAGCATATCTTATTGGCCCGGCAGGTAGGGGTGCCGAGCATTGTGGTGTTTATGAACAAAGTGGATATGGTGGAGGACAAGGAGTTGCTGGAGCTGGTGGAGCTGGAAGTGCGGGAGCTGCTGACGAAGTATGAGTTTCCCGGCGATACTACGCCGGTGGTGTTGGGGAGTGCGACGAAGGCTTTGGAGTGCGGCTGCGGGAAGGCGGAGTGCAAGTGGTGCGGGGCGATTTTGAAGCTGGTGGAGGAGGTGGACCGGTTTATACCGGAGCCGAAGCGGGAGGTGGACAAGCCGTTTTTGATGCCGGTGGAGGATGTGTTTACGATTACGGGACGGGGTACGGTGGTGACGGGCCGGGTGGACCGGGGCCGGGTGGTAGTGGGGGACGAGGTGGAGATGGTGGGGATCCGGGAGACGCAGAAGACGGTGGTGACGGGAGTGGAGATGTTCCGGAAGGTTTTGGATGAGGGGATCGCGGGAGACAATATTGGGGTGTTATTGCGGGGGATCAAGCGGGAAGACGTGGAGCGGGGGCAGGTGGTGGCGAAGACAGGGAGTATTACGCCGCATACGGCGTTTCGGGCGGAAGTATACGTGTTGACGAAGGAGGAGGGCGGACGGCACACGCCGTTTTTCCCGGGGTATCGGCCGCAGTTTTTTTTCCGGACCACGGATGTGACGGGGATCGTGACGTTGCCGGAGGGGGTGGAGATGGTGATGCCCGGGGATAATGTGAACATGCAGGTGAAGATGATCATGCCGATTGCGATGGAAGAGGGCTTACGGTTTGCGATTCGGGAAGGCGGCCGGACGGTAGGCGCCGGGGTTGTAACCAAGATTGAAGAATAAAAAGCCAAATGAGGTTAAAAGTTAACCCAGACTTCGCTAAGGCTACGTCGGGCTCGCAGAGCTCGGAAGCCTGAGAGTCAGAAGAAACAGAAAACCACAGGGGCGGACCATGAGAGAAATAATCACCTTAGCCTGTACCGATTGTAAAAGGAGAAATTACACCACCAAGAAGAGCAAGCACAATGATCCCGATCGGATTGAATTAAAGAAATATTGCCGGTTTTGCCGAAAGCATACCGTCCATAAGGAAACTAAATAAAGGGGCCAGTAGCTCTAACCGGACAGAGCACCGGACTCCAAATCCGGGGGCTGGGGGTTCGAATCCCTCCTGGCCTGCCATTTTCACAGGCAAGGGCAAGGGCTTCGCGGGGTGAAAAGATGAGGATATTTTAATGTGGGAAAAGATTAAACAATTTCTCCGAGAAGTTAAAACCGAGCTGAGCAAGGTTACTTGGCCGACCCGGAAGGAAGTCATGGCGGCGACGGGGGTGGTAGTGGTTTTCACCTTGATCATTTCGCTTTCTCTGGGATTAGTAGAGGTAGTCATTTCCAAGCTGGTCCGGGTTTTCATATGGTAGGACCGAGCCGGCGCGAAATGGGTTTCCCTGCCGGAACGGGAAAAATGATTATTTCCCAGGTCCGGTCTAACGGAGAAAGGGTTTAGAGCCGATGTCTTTTAAATGGTATGTCATCCATACTTATTCGGGTTTTGAAAGTAAAGCCAAGCAGAATCTTGAAGAGAGAATCAAGGCTTTGGGGAAGGGCGATCTGTTCGGAGAGTTGATCATCCCCACCGAGGATGTGATCGAGCTGGACCGGGGCAAAAAAAAACGGGTGAAAAGGAATTTTTTCCCGGGTTATATCCTGGTGCAGATGGATTTGAACGACGAAACCTATCATATCGTCCGCAGTTCCCCGCGGATCATCGGGTTTGTCGGAGAAAGCCGGAATCCTCCGCCGCTTCTGGATTCGGAAGTGGAGAAAATCAAATCCCAGATGAACGAAGGTACCGTGCATCCCCGGATGAAGGTGCTTTTCCAGGAAGGGGAAAGCGTGCGGGTGATTGAGGGGCCTTTTACAAATTTCCAGGGGGTGGTCGGAGAGGTGGATGTGGAGAAAGCCCGCTTGCGGGTGCTGGTCAGCATTTTTGGCAGGTCCACCCCGGTGGAATTGGATTTTTCCCAGGTAGAAAAATCGGGTTAGTTATTCAGCCGGGGACGGTTAGAGGATTTTTCCGGTGATCGTCGAGATGGAGAAAATGGTTTAGGAGGTAAAACGATGGCGAAAAAAATCATTGCTCAGATCCGTTTGCAGTGCCCGGCCGGCCAGGCCAATCCCGCCCCACCCGTGGGGCCGGCCCTGGGCCAGCAGGGGGTTAATATAATGGAGTTCTGTAAAAATTTTAATGCCCGGACCAAGGGCCAGGAGGGGATGATCATCCCGGTGGTGGTGACGGTTTACGCGGATCGCTCCTTCACTTTCATCACCAAAACCCCCCCGGCCTCGGTGCTCTTGAAAAAAATGGCGGGGATTGAAAAAGGATCCGGCGACCCGGCCCGGGTGAAAGTGGGATCGGTGACCCGGGCGCAGGTCCTGGAGATAGCTAAAATCAAAATGCCGGATCTGGGCACGGACGATATCGAGCGGGCGGTAACCATTATCGAGGGGACCGCCCGGAGCGTAGGGATTGAAATCAAGTAAGGAGACCAGCGGTGCGAAGGGGAAAAAATTATCAAGCGGCCAGAGCCAAAGTTGACGCGGCGAAAAAATATTCCCTGGAAGAAGGGATCAGTCTGCTGAAGGAAGTCGCGAAGGCCAAGTTTCCGGAAACCGTGGAAGTGGCCATTCGCCTGGGGGTGGACCCCACCAAAGCGGATCAAAATATCCGGGGCACGGTGAAACTCCCGTTCGGGACCGGAAAAAAAGTCCGGATTCTGGTTTTCGCCAAGGGAGAAAAAGAAGAGGAAGCCCGGAAAGCCGGGGCCGATCACGTGGGCGGCGACGACCTGATCAAGAAAATCCGCGAGGAAAACTGGCTGGATTTTGACATGGCGATCGCCACTCCCGACATGATGGGCGCGGTGGGAAAACTGGGAAAGATTCTGGGCCCGAAGGGGTTGATGCCCAATCCCAAGTCCGGGACGGTGACTTTCGACGTGGGGAAAGCGGTGCAGGAATTCCAGGGCGGGCGAGTGGAATTCCGCGTGGATAAAGCGGGCAACGTTCATGTTCCGGTCGGGAAAATCAATTTCGAGCCCGAGAAGCTGAAAGAAAATATCCTGTCCCTGATGGAAACAGTGAACTCGGTCAAGCCGGCCACCAGCAAGGGTGTTTACCTGAAAGGGGTTTCGATTTCCAGCACGATGAGTCCGGGAATAAAAATTTTAGCGTCGACCTTGACCCGCAGCGCTTAAGCCCGGGTTAATTGCGAAGGAGGACAATTTTGAAGCGAGAGGAAAAAGAAAAAAACATTGAGTCAATGAGGGAAATCACCCAGAAGGCCAACCTCCTGGTCCTGGCTGATTACCGGGGAATGAATGTCGGCGAGATTGTGAATCTCCGCCGGGAAGTCCGGAAGGCCGGGGGCGGCATGAAGGTGGTCAAGAACACCCTTTTTCAGCGCGCCCTGAAGGGCACGGGTTTTGAAAACCTCAATTCCCAGGTGGATGGCCCCGTCGCGGCTTTGTTTCACCTGGGTGACCCGACCCCGGTCCTGCGGGTCCTGAACAGCTGGGCCAAAACCCAGCCCAAGTTCAAAATCAAGGTGGGAGGACTAGTCGAACATCCGGGGCAGCCGGGACGGGTGTTGACGCTCCAGGAACTGCAGACCCTGGCTAACCTTCCGCCCCGGCAGGTGTTGCTCGCGCAGCTGGTCGGGATACTGGGTATGCCCCTGGCAAAATTCGGGCTCGTTTTGAAAGCGCGGATTGCCAAGCTGACGGAAGCGCTGGAAAGCGGGAAAGACGAAAAGGAAAAAGACTCCACCCCAGGAGCTTAAATAACTGGCCAAAGATTAAGAATAAAAGATACAGAAACATCGGAAACCCTAAGGAGGATACGAGCATGACTAAGGAAAACCAGGCGGCTTTAAATTCCGAACAAATCATCGGCGCGATTGAGCAAATGACGGTTTTGGAATTGGCGGAGATGATCAAGAAGATGGAAGAAAAATTCGGCGTGACGGCGGCCATGATGGCCCCGGCCGGCGCCGCTGCTCCGGCGGCTTCCGCCGATGCTCCCGCTGCGGCCGAGGAGAAGAGCGAGGTCAGTCTGATTCTGACCGTCGTCGGAGAAAAGAAGATTCAGGTCATCAAGGTCGTCCGGGAAGTTACCGGCCTGGGACTGAAGGAAGCCAAGGACTTGGTGGACGGGGCCCCCAAACCGGTGAAGGAAGGGATCTCGCCTGCGGACGCGGAGGAGATTAAAAAGAAGTTTGTCGCAGTTGGCGCTACGGTTGAAATAAAGTAGGAAAATAAAATATGACCCGGGGAAAAGAATTAGGCTTCGCCATTCCTTTTCTGCGACGGGATTTCTCCAAGATTCGCAAAATCATTGATTTTCCGAGCCTGGTAGAAATCCAAAAACGAGCTTTTGAAAGTTTTCTGCAGTCCCAGATCAAGCCGGAACAACGGACGAATGTGGGCTTGCAGGGGGTTTTGAAGAGTGTTTTTCCCATCAAGGATTACAACGGTAATTGTTCGCTGGAGTTTGTGGAGTACCAGCTCGAACCTCCCCGCTATGATCTCCGGGATTGCCTCCAGCGGGGGATGACCCACGCGGCGGCGATCAAGCTCAAGGTCCGTTTGATCGTCTGGGATGTGGAGAAGGAGTCGGGGGTTCGATCGGTCCGGGATATCAAGGAGCAGGAAGTTTACTTTGGGGAAATTCCCATCATGACGCCGACGGGGACCTTCGTGATCAACGGGGTCGAACGGGTGGTGGTGAGTCAGCTCCATCGGTCCCAGGGCGTATTTTTTGAGCTGGATAAGAGCAAAAGACAGGCGGCCGGACGTTACAGTTATACCGCCCGGCTGATTCCCGACCGCGGCAGCTGGATCGACCTGGAATTCGATCACCGGGATATCATGTACGCCCGGATCGACCGCAAACGCAAGCTCCCGGTGGGGACGCTGATGCGGGCCTTTGACTTCACCAACGAGGAACTGCTGCAGTATTTTTACGACACGATTTTGATCGTCCGGCGGGAAGGGGGAAAGTTTGAGCGTACCTTCAGACCCGAACAGCTGATCGGCACGCGGTCCGCCATATCCGTGCGGGATCCCAAGTCCGGAGGAGAGATCCTCCGGCGCGATCAGAAGATCACGCCCGAAACCATGGAGCATCTGGCCAAGGCCGGGATCAAGCATCTGCCCATCGAATCCAAGGAAATCCTGGCGAGCGTTTTGGCCGAGGATCTGATGGATCCGGAGACCGGGAGCGTCAAGTTTCACGCTAATGAAGATGTCAACGAAGGCGTTCTGGAATGGATCGTAAGTTCGGGGATCAAAGAATTCCAGGCTTTCTCCATCAGCGGTTCTCCGGTGGGCGCGATTATCCGGAACACCCTGAACCTGGACCGGTCCGATTCGGTCGCGGAAGCCCATCAGGAAATTTACCGCCGCCTGCGGCCGGGGGAACCCCCCACCCCAGACGCGGCTGCCACCCTGTTTCAAACCACTTTTCTCAATCAGGAACGTTACGACCTTTCCGCGGTCGGGCGTTTGAAAATCAATCACAAGCTGCAATTTCTGGATCCGGTAGAAAACGCCAAGATCTTCAGCCGGCGGATGAGGGTGGAAGAACTCCGCTGGCGGAAACTGCGGAACAGCCTGGGAAAACTCAAGTCCTCCGGGGCTAGCGAAATCAACGCGCTCATTTCGGTTCTGTCAGAAGTGACCCAGGCCAAAACCCGGGAATGGGAAATCCTGCGGGAACTGGGACAGTTCCTGGCCCCGAAAATCCGGGAGGTGGAACCGGAGGCAATCAAACAGGAAGAGAAACGCCAGGAACAGCTTAATCAACAGCTGGCCAAGGCTCGAAAGCAACTGGAAACCCTGATCAATCAGCTCCGCTCCCGCCGGGAAAAAGTAGAGGCGCTCTGGGAAGCGGAGAGAGCCGGGGAGACCAAGGGCAAGGTTCCTCCGGAGGTGACTCTGGCGCGGAAAGGCCTGGACCGGCTCGATGCCCAGCTGCGCGCGGAACAGCCTCTTTACGAGGATCTCGGGACCCGGCTCCTGCGCAGTATCGATCTCCTGGAGTCGGTTCGGTACCTGGCCGAGATCCGGAACGGGCGGGGCGCCCTGGATGATATCGATCATCTCGGTAACCGCCGGGTCCGGACGGTCGGGGAGCTTCTGGAAAACCAGTACCGGATCGGTTTGCTGCGGATGGAGCGGGCTATCCGGGAACGGATGAGTTTCCAGGATGTGGATGCCCTGATGCCTCAGGAGATTGTCAATCCCAAGCCGATTTCGGCGGTGATCAAGGAATTCTTCGGCAGCAGCCAGCTCTCCCAGTTCTCCGACCAGACCAACCCCCTCTCGGAAATCACCCATAAGCGCCGGTTGAGCGCCCTGGGGCCGGGGGGATTGACCCGGGAGCGGGCGGGGTTTGAGGTGCGGGACGTGCACTCCAGCCATTACGGGCGGATCTGTCCGATTGAAACCCCCGAAGGCCCCAATATCGGGCTGATTTCTTCCCTGAGCACTTTCGCCCGGGTGAATGACTATGGCTTCATTGAGACCCCTTATCGGATCGTGGATAACGGCCGGGTGAGCGACCGCATTACCTTTCTCACCGCAATGGAAGAAGAAGAACATCGGATCGCCCAGGCCAACGCCCCGTTGGATTCCCATGGCCGCTTTCAGAATGATTTTGTTTCGGCCCGCCACCGGGGGGAATTTGCCCTGCTGGCCCGGGAGCGGGTGGATCTGATGGATGTTTCTCCCAGCCAGCTGGTCAGCGTGGCGGCTTCGCTGATTCCCTTCCTGGAACACGATGACGCCAACCGGGCCCTGATGGGATCGAACATGCAGCGGCAGGCGGTCCCCCTGATGGCCTGCGAAGCCCCCCTGGTCGGAACCGGGATGGAAGCTTCGGTGGCCCGGGATTCGGGATTTGCCATGATTGCCCAGCAGGACGGGGTGGTGGAAAGTGTGGACGCTTCCCGGATTGTCCTGCGTTCCCCGGAGCACGGGGGCAGCGGGGCCGGGGTCGAAATTTATCCTTTAGTAAAATACTGGCGGTCGAATCAGAATACCTGCATCCACCAGAAACCGATTGTCCGGGCCGAGCAGAAAGTCCGGAAGGGCGATGTCATCGCCGACGGCCCGGCCATTTCCTCCGGGGAACTGGCCCTGGGGAAAAATGTCCTGGTGGCCTTCATGCCCTGGGGCGGATATAACTTTGAGGATTCCATTCTCATCAGCGAAAAACTGCTGAAGGAGGATACTTTCTCCTCCATCCATATTGAAGAGTTCGAGGTCATGTCCCGCGACACCAAGCTGGGGCCGGAAGAGTTTACCCGGGACATCCCGAATGTGGGGGAGGAGAGCCTGAAAAATCTGGATGAAGCCGGCGTCATCCGGATCGGTACGGAAGTGGGCCCGGGAGAGATTCTGGTCGGAAAAATCACCCCCAAGGGTGAGACCCAGCTCTCTCCGGAAGAAAAACTCCTGCGCGCGATTTTCGGGGAAAAAGCCGCTGACGTCAGAGACACCTCGCTCCGGGTGCCACCGGGAGTAACCGGGACGGTGATCGGGGTGCGCATTTTCTCCCGCAAGGGAATGGAGAAGGATCCCCGGGCTCAGGATATGGAAAACCAGGAAATCGCCGGGCTGCTCCGGGACCGGGACGACAAGATCCGGATTATTGAAGCCGATTTTCTGGACCGGGTTCGGGAACTCATCGTGGGGCGAACCTGCCTGCGCCAGTTTACCTCCCCGCGGGGAAAATCCCTGATGATCAAGAAGGGGGAAGCCGTCACGGCCGAGAAACTCGACC
Organism: Pseudomonadota bacterium; assembly: GCA_026388615.1. GTDB lineage: Bacteria > Desulfobacterota > JAPLJL01 > JAPLJL01 > JAPLJL01 > JAPLJL01. Next base: position 15,319 of record JAPLJL010000128.1, read on the forward strand.
GCATCCCCTGGAAAAAATGGAACGACCTGGAATTTGAAGCCAGCGAGGAAGAACGGGAACGGATCAAGACCGAACTGGAAACTCTCGAGGAGCAGATCGATTTTGTCCGCATGGTTTTTGAGGAAAAGGTCCGCCGGCTCAAACGGGGCGACGAACTGCCTCCCGGGGTCATCGCTATGGTCAAGGCTTATCTCGCGATCAAGCGCAAGCTGTCGATGGGCGACAAGATGGCGGGCCGGCACGGGAATAAAGGGGTCCTGTCCCGGATTCTTCCGGAAGAGGACATGCCCTATCTGCCGGATGGAACCCCGGTGGACATGGTACTCAACCCCCTGGGGGTTCCCTCCCGGATGAATGTCGGGCAGATCCTGGAAACTCATCTGGGCTGGGCTTGCAAGGAGATGGGCGCGAAGCTCGGACAGCTGATCGATTCCAAGATCGCGGTGGAAACTGTGCGCACCGCGCTGAAAAAGCTTTACAAAAACAGCCAGATCGACGCCCTGCTGGACAAGTCCGGGACCGAGGAAATCCTCGCCCTCGCCGGGCGGGTAAAGCAGGGCCTGGCGGTTGCTTCGCCGGTTTTCGATGGGGCCAGTGAGCTGGAAATCAAGGCTCTGCTCAAGCAGGAGGGCCTGCCCGAATCGGGCAAAATGGCTCTCCATGACGGCCGGACCGGTCAGCCCTTTGATTTCCCGGTCACGGTCGGGCACATGTACATGATGAAGCTGCACCATCTGGTGGATGAAAAGATCCATGCCCGTTCGATCGGGCCTTATTCCCTGGTCACTCAGCAGCCTCTGGGCGGGAAGGCCCATTTCGGGGGCCAGCGGCTGGGGGAGATGGAGGTCTGGGCGATGGAGGCCTATGGCGCGGCCTATACGCTCCAGGAGTTCCTCACGGTTAAATCAGACGATGTCACGGGCCGGACGCGGATGTATGAATCCATTGTCAAGGGAGAACCCAGCCTGGAACCGGGGGTGCCGGAATCCTTTAAGGTTTTGATTAAAGAGCTTCAGAGTTTGGGAATGAACATGGAACTCTTGGGAGCGAAGGAGAATCAGGATGAAGGATATGTTTAATTTCTTTGAGAAACCAAGGGATCCGGTGGATTTTTCCGGGGTCCGGATCAGCTTGGCCTCTCCTGAAATGATCCGGAGCTGGTCTTTCGGAGAAGTAAAACGACCCGAAACCATTAATTATCGGACTTTCAAACCGGAACGGGATGGTTTGTTCTGCGCCAAGATTTTCGGACCGGTGAAGGATTATGAATGCCTGTGCGGCAAATATAAAAGGATGAAACACCGGGGGATCGTCTGCGAGAAATGCGGCGTGGAAGTGATCAAATCGGAGGTCCGCCGGGAGCGCCTGGGGCACATCGAACTGGCTGCTCCGGTGTCGCATATCTGGTTTACCCGCTCTATCCCCAGCCGGATCGGCACCATTCTAAACCTGACCTCCAAGGAACTGGAGCGAGTGATTTATTTTGAGTCTTACATCGTAATCGAATCCAAGAATCCCAACCTGTTACCCGGACAGATTCTGACCGAGAAGGAATTCCGGGAAGCCACCGAGAAGTACGGTTCCGTTTTCCAGGCCGGAATGGGAGCGGAGGCTATTCGGGAACGGCTCCGGCGCCTGGAACTGGACAAACTCGCGGTGGAACTCCGGACGGAAATGAAATCGACCAGCTCGGAGGCGCGGCGGAGGAAACTGGCCAAGCGGCTGCGGGTGGTGGAGGCGTTTCGCCTGTCCGGGAACCGCCCGGAATGGATGATCATGGAAATCGTTCCGGTCATTCCCCCCGAGCTTCGGCCCCTGGTCCCCCTGGACGGGGGGCGCTTTGCCACCTCCGACCTGAACGATTTGTACCGGCGGGTGATCAACCGCAATAATCGCCTGAAACGGCTTTTGGAACTTAACGCTCCGGAAATCATTGTCCGGAACGAAAAACGGATGCTGCAAGAATCGGTGGACGCTCTCTTTGATAACGGCCGCCGGGGCCGGGTGATCGTCGGATCCAACAAGCGTCCGCTCCGGTCCCTCTCCGACATGCTGCGGGGCAAGCAGGGGCGGTTCCGGCAGAATCTGCTCGGAAAACGCGTGGATTATTCCGGCCGGACGGTGATCGTGATCGGTCCGGAGCTCCGACTCCATCAGTGCGGGCTGCCCAAACAGATGGCCCTGGAGCTGTTCAAACCTTTTATTTACCAGAAACTCGAGGCCCGGGGACTGGCTCTGACCATCAAGAGCGCCCGGAAGATGGTGGAAAAGGAAGTCCCGGAGGTCTGGGACATTCTCGACGAGGTGATCAAGGAGCATCCGGTGCTCCTGAACCGCGCTCCCACCCTGCACCGGCTGGGGATCCAAGCTTTCGAGCCGGTCCTGGTCGAAGGGAAAGCCATCCAGCTTCATCCCCTGGTCTGCGTGGCTTTCAACGCCGACTTTGACGGAGACCAGATGGCGGTGCATGTGCCGCTTTCGGTCGAAGCCCAGACCGAAGCCCGGATTCTGATGATGTCGACCAATAATATTCTCTCTCCGGCCAACGGCCGGCCGATCATTGACCCCACCCAGGATATCGTTTTCGGAATTTACTACCTCACCCGGGAGCGCCCGAATGCCAAAGGCGAAGGCAAAAGTTTTTCCGGAGTCGAGGAAGTGCGCCTGGCCTACGACGCCGGGGAACTGGATCTTCACGCCAAGGTGACCGTGCGCCTGGAAGGCCGGCGGGTGGAAACCACCGGCGGCCGGGTCATTCTCCGGGAAACAGTTCCGCTCGAGATCCCCTTTGAACTGGTGAACAAAATCATGGACAAGCGGGCCCTGGCCGAACTGATCCAGCAATCTTACCGCCGGTGCGGGGCCAAACGGACCGTGATTCTCGCCGATCGGCTCAAGGATCTGGGTTACCGCTACGCCACCCAGGCCGGCCTTTCCATCGGGATTGACGATATCAAGGTCCCCCAGAACAAGGAGACCATTATCAATCAGGCTTTCCAGGAAGTGCGGGCGGTCGAGAATCAGTATTCGGAAGGGTTGATTACCGATGGCGAACGTTACAACAAGGTCATCGACATCTGGGCGGAGGTGACCGAGCGGGTCTCGGCCGAAATGCTCCTGGAAATGGGGTGGGAAAAAATCAAGGATGCCCAGGGGAAAGAAATCAAGAGCCGGAGCTTCAACCCGGTTTTCATGATGTACGATTCGGGAGCCCGGGGCGGACCCCAGCAGATCCGGCAGCTGGCGGGCATGCGGGGCCTGATGGCCAAGCCTTCCGGGGAAATCATCGAAACCCCGATCACCTCGAATTTCCGGGAAGGTCTGTCGGTGGGCCAGTACTTTATCTCCACCCACGGGGCCCGCAAGGGCTTGGCGGATACCGCGCTGAAGACCGCCAACTCCGGGTATCTGACCCGGCGGCTGGTGGACGTGGCCCAGGACAGCATGATCACCGAGGTGGATTGCGGGACCATTGACGGGATCACGATTTCCTCCCTGATCGAGGGGGGCGAGATCATCGAAACCGTCGGGGGTCGGGTCCTGGGGCGGGTGGTCCTGAACGACATCGTGGACGCGTTTTCCGGGGAGATTATCGTTTCGGCCAATCAGGAAATTACCGAAGAACCATGCGGACCTTCCATATCGGCGGCACCGCCAGCCGGCGGGTTGAGCAGAGCCGGATCCAGGCCCGCATCGACGGGACGGTGCGCTTCCGCAACCTTCCTCCCAGCAGCCTGAACAAGACCAAACTGGGTGATTGGGTGGTGATGAATCGAAACGGGGAACTGGCCCTGCTGGACGATGAAGGCCGGGAACGCAAACGCTACCCGGTTATTTACGGGGCCCGTTTGAAGGTCCAGGATAATCAGGCGATTAAAAAGGGAGCAGTCCTGGCGGAATGGGATCCTTACACCGTGCCGATTCTGACTGAGGTGGAAGGCCGGGTTAAATTCGGGGACGTGGCTGAGGGCGAAACCATGATGGAACAGGTGGATGAGGTGACCGGGATGGCCCGCAAGGTGATCATCGAATCCCGGGATCCCAATCGCCGCCCGCGGATCTCGATCAAGGATGATAAGGGAAAGACCCGACAGATTCCCGGATCCGATCTCCTGGCCCGCTATCTTCTCCCCGTCGGTGCGACGATTACGGTGGTGGAGGGGGAGGAAGTCAAAGGCGGGGACATCATTGCCAAGATCAGCCGGGAGACCACCAAGACCAAGGATATTACCGGGGGATTGCCGCGGGTGGCCGAGCTGTTTGAAGCCCGCCGACCCAAGGAATACGCGGTCATCAGCGAAATTGACGGAAAGGTTGAGTTCGGCAAGGACGTCAAGGGCAAGCGTCGCTTGACCGTTCTGCCGGAATACGGGGAACCCCGGGATTATCTGATCCCCAAGGGAAAGCATGTCAGCGTCCACAGCGGCGATCTGGTCAAGGCGGGTGAGGCCCTGATGGATGGCTCACCCAATCCCCACGATATTCTCCGGGTTCTGGGGGAGAAGGAACTGGCCCGGTATCTGGTGGACGAAATCCAGGAAGTATACCGGCTGCAGGGGGTCAAGATCAACGACAAGCACATTGAGGTGATCGTCCGCCAGATGCTGAAGCGGGTAAAAATCTCCGAGGTGGGGGATACCGATTTCCTGGTCGGAGAACAGGTGGAAAAGCGCCGCTTCGACGAGGAGAACCGCCGGGTGGCGAACAGCGGAGGGAAACCGGCAGTGGCAGAACCACTGCTCCTGGGGGTGACCAAAGCCAGCCTGAGCAATGAAAGTTTCATCGCCGCGGCCAGCTTCCAGGAAACCGTGAAGGTTCTCACCGAAGCCTGCATCAACGGAAAGGTCGACCGCCTGCGCGGGTTGAAGGAAAACGTGATCATGGGGAGACTGGTTCCCGCCGGGACCGGTTTCCGAAAATACCAGACGATCAGGATGCAAGTGTTAGGTGAGGAAGAACCCGGGCAGGTGCTGAACGGCGAAAAGGCGGTAGCCGGATGAATATTAATATAATAATAATTCAGGTAAATAGGGGAATTGACAAACCCCCACGGTTGGATTAAAACTATTCAATTTTGGTTAGGAGGATAAAGGTTAAATATGCCGACTGTAAATCAATTAATCAAAAGCCACGGTCGAACCCCGCAGCGGAGAAAGAATTCCGCCCCGGCCTTGAACTCATGCCCGCAGAAGCGCGGGGTCTACACCCGGGTTTATACCACCACTCCCAAAAAGCCAAACTCGGCGCTGCGGAAAGTGGCCCGGGTCCGGTTGACCAGTGGCATTGAAGTGACTTCTTATATACCCGGGGAAGGGCACAACCTGCAGGAGCACTCGGTGGTTCTGATCCGCGGAGGCCGCGTGAAGGACCTTCCAGGCGTGCGCTACCATATCATCCGGGGCAGTCTGGATGCCCTGGGGGTTCAAGACCGGAAGAAGAGCCGGTCGAAGTACGGGACCAAGCGGACGAAGAGTTCAGCTTAAGGAAGGGTCAAGATGTCACGCAAAGGAAACACTCCGAAACGCAGAATTGATCCGGACGTAAAGTACGGAGACCGGACCATCGCCAAATTTATAAATACGATCATGCGCAAGGGCAAAAAAAGCACCGCGGAACAGATCTTATACGGGGCCCTGACGGAAATCGAGCGCAAAGAGAAGGATGACCCGATCAAAATCTTTAAGAAGGCCCTGGAAAACGTTAAACCGGTGGTCGAGGTTAAGTCCCGGAGGGTCGGCGGCGCCACTTATCAGGTTCCGGTGGAAATCAAGCCGGAGCGCCGCAACGCCCTGGCCATGCGCTGGATGATTCAATACGCCAGTGAGCGGGGGGACAAAACCATGACGGCCAAGCTGGCGGCCGAGTTGATCGATGCGGCCAATCAGCGCGGGGGCGCGCTTAAGAAAAAAGAAGATGTTCATAAGATGGCGGAAGCCAACAAAGCATTCGCTCATTATCGATGGTAATTGGGAAAGGTTATCAACCAGATTTAGAGAAGAACCATGCCTCGGCCGGTTCCATTAGAACGTATTCGCAATATTGGTATTATGGCTCATATCGACGCCGGGAAGACGACGACGACCGAGCGCGTCCTTTACTATGCCGGGGTTTCACATCGGATCGGGGAAGTGAACGACGGGACCGCCCAGATGGACTGGATGGAGCAGGAACAGGAGCGCGGGATCACCATTACCTCGGCGGCGACCACGCTGCTCTGGCTGAATCACCGGATCAATATCATCGACACCCCCGGCCATGTCGACTTTACGATCGAGGTGGAAAGGTCCCTGCGGATTCTGGATGGGGCCGTGGTGGTTTTCTGCGGCGTGGGGGGAGTGGAACCCCAGTCGGAAACTGTCTGGAGACAGGCGGACCGGTACGGGGTTCCGAAAGTGGCTTTTATCAACAAGCTGGACCGGGTCGGTGCGGACTTTTTCATGGTGGCCAAAATGATTAAAGACCGCCTGGAAGTCAACCCGGTGATGCTGCAGATCCCGATCGGGATAGAGGAAAATTTTCAGGGAGTCGTGGATCTGATCCGGATGAAGTCGATAATCTGGGATGAGGATTCCCTGGGCGCCAAGTTTCACGAGGAAGAGATTGCTCCGGAATACGCGGAGCAGGCCCGGGTTTACCGGGAAAAGATGCTGGAAGTCCTGGCGGATTATGATGAGGAAATAATGGAAAAATTTGTCGCGGCCGAGCCGATCGAGGAAAGCCGGATCATGGCTTCGATCCGCCGCGCCACCCTGGGGCTGAAGGTGGTTCCGGTCCTGGGGGGATCGGCTTTCCGCAATAAAGGGGTGCAGTCCCTCCTGGACGCAGTAGTCGCCTTCCTGCCCTCGCCCCTGGATCGACCCCCGGTAACCGGAATCAACCCCGCGGACGGCACCGAGATTCAGCGGCGGGCCGCGGATGACGAGAGTTTTTCGGCCCTGGCCTTTAAAATTATGAATGACCCTTTCGCCGGGCAGCTGACATATTTCCGGGTTTATTCCGGCTGCCTCAAGTCCAATTCCTCAATCTCCAACCAGACCAAAGATAAGACGGAAAGAATTGGGCGGCTTCTGAAAATGCACGCCAACAAGCGGGAAGAAATCAAGGAAGTCTATGCCGGCGATATCGCCGCGGCCGTGGGCCTGCGTTATACCACCACCGGCGACACCCTCTGCGAGCCGCGCGCCCCGATTATTCTGGAGTCGATATCTTTTCCCAATCCCGTGATTTCTGTGGCGATTGAACCGAAAACCAAATCCGATCAGGACAAGCTTGGATTGGCTTTGCACCGGCTGACTCTGGAGGATCCGAGTTTTCATGTCCATACCGATGTGGAAACCATGCAGACCATTATTTCCGGGATGGGAGAACTCCACCTGGAAATTATCGTGGATCGGCTTTTGCGGGAGTTCCGGGTGGATGCCAATGTGGGGAAACCCCAGGTGGCCTACCGGGAAACCATCACCCGGACCGCCGAGGCCGAGGGCCGCTATGTTCGCCAGTCCGGCGGACATGGTCAGTACGGGGTGGTCGAAATCGAGGTCCAGCCCCTTCCGGCCGGAGGCGGTTTCGAGTTTATCGACAAATTGAAGGGCGGGATCATTCCCCGGGAATTCATCCCCGCGATCAAGAACGGAATCGTGGAAGCCAAGGAAAGCGGGGTTCTGGCCGGCTACCCGGTGATTGATTTCCGCGTGACCTTAACGGACGGGAGCTTCCACGAAGTGGACTCCTCCGAGATGGCTTTTAAAATCGCGGGTTCGATGGCTTTTAAAGAGGCGACCCGCAAGGGAAACCCCATCCTGCTGGAACCGATGATGGATGTGGAGGTGATTGTCCCGGACGAATTCATGGGCGAGGTCATCAGCGACCTGACCGCCCGGGGCGGCCGGATCCTGGGGATGGATGCCCGCTCGGGAGGCCGGATCGTCAAGAGCCAGGTTCCCTTGAAGAGAATGTTCGGTTATGCTACCGATTTACGTTCCGCTACGCAGGGGCGGGCTACCTACTCGATGTCTTTCTCCCATTACGAGCCCGTCACCGGAGCAGAACTGAAGAAGCTGCTGGGAGTCGGCACTTCGGTAAATTAACTCTTTTAAGGAGGATTTATGTCCAAGCAGAAGTTTCAGAGAACCAAGCCGCACATGAATGTGGGGACGATTGGGCATGTGGATCACGGGAAGAGTTGTTTGACGAGTGCGCTGACG
>JAPLJL010000273.1 GCA_026388615.1 Pseudomonadota bacterium
GGGCGGGACCAGGCCGATGTTGGCGGCCACCGGCTCGATAATGATAGCGGCGACCTTTGAGCCGTTTTTCCGCAGGCAGCGGGAGAAGGCTTTGCTGTTATTGTAAGGAAGGACAATGGTATTACGGGCATAATCCGCGGGTACGCCGGCTGAGTCCGGGGTCCCGAAGGTGGTCGCCCCGGACCCGGCTTTCACCAGGAGGCCGTCGGAATGGCCGTGGTAACAACCGGCGAATTTTATGATCCGGTCCCGGCCGGTATAGCCCCGGGCCACCCGGATGGCGCTCATGGCGGCCTCGGTGCCGGAGCTGACCAGGCGGACCATCTCGATGGCAGGCATCGCCTGAACGATCAGGCGGGCGAGCTCGGTTTCCTCTTCGGTCGGGGCGCCGAAGCTCGTGCCCTTCGCGGTTGCTTTCAGAATCGCCCGGACGATGGAAGGGTGGGCATGCCCCAGGATGAGCGGGCCCCAGGAAGCGACGTAATCGATATACCTGTTGCCGTCGGCGTCAAAGATTTTCGAGCCCTTTCCCCGGGTAATAAAAAGTGGGTTCCCACCCACATTGCGGAAGGCCCGGACCGGGCTGTTCACCCCGCCGGGGATATAGCGCCCGGCGGTTTTAAACAATCGAGATGATTTGGTCCAGTTCATTACCATGACGACCGCCGCTTGCCCGAGCCGGGCAAGACCGGCCAGGGACCGTCGACCGCAGACCGCGGACAAAACAAAATGTTCATATGGTTCATTATTAAAATTTTACCTTTCTCGGTCTTTAGCTTCCCAGCTTTCTAGCTTCCCAGCCTTCTAGCGTTATTCCCTTTGCCCTATGCGCTATGCGCTTTGCGCAGTCACAACGGCCTTAAGCTCGTCTTTTTAAACTTCTTTCCGAGTCTGCCCGTGAATCATGGCGTAAAGGTTGTAAGGAAATTCAGGAGGGGCAACCCGATCGTAACAATGGGTAACTTCAGGATAAGCGGCCAGTTTTTTTCCCAACCGGGCTACACTTTTAGAAGGAACCTTGAAAACCGTCATCCCATTGGCGCGGAACCCGGCCTTTGACGGGGAAATAATCGCGCTGACTTTCCGGAGGTAGCCCTCCCGTAAAAGCTTCCGGGCCCGGGCAAGAAATTCCTCATCGCTGATCCCGATTTTTCCCGCCAGCTTGAGATAAGGTTCGGAAGTATTGGGGAGATCCCCGGTCAATTCCCTGAGCACCTCCCGGTCAATTTTGGAGAGCCGTTTTCTTCCAGAAGATTTTAAGGAAGTCATTCTACGAATTTAAATAAATGGTGCGCCAGAGAGGATTTGAACCTCCGACCAACGGCTTCGGAGGCCGTTGCTCTATCCGGGCTGAGCTACTGGCGCACTAAGAAATCCAATGAGTTACAAAAAACCCTCTTTAATCTATATTCTTTGGCCATTCCCGTCAAGGAATCAACCATTCGACTTCCATGTTTCAAAGCCCGGAGTGCGCTCAAGGTTGATACTGAGCGGCGTTTTTTCTTTAAAAGTGAGTCCATCCAAAGGGGAGGGCTTGGGCGCTGTCGAAGTATCAACCCTGTTCCGGATTAAATCCCGGGTGCGGAAAGGGCTGATAAAAAAATAGCTTGGCGAGCCGTACCAGGCTATTTTTTATAATAAGGGGGCTGAACTTTGGGGGGGTACCGTGAGCGACTAAGAAGGATTTTTTAAATATTAATAAAGAAATATTATTCTTGACGTGAAAAAAATCATATGGTTCAATGACCATACACTTTCGATTTTCCGGATTTTTTTAAAAATTATTTAACGATGGCTCCAAACCACGAAAATTCGACGCCGGTCAAGGAAAAGGAACGGATTCGCACCGGTCTCTCCGTGCCCGCGATCAAGCAGTCCATTGTGGATAACCTGGCCTATATCCAGGGAAGATTCACCCCCATCGCCACCAAGAGAGATTACTACATGGCCCTGGCCTACACCGTCAGGGACCGGATGCTGGATCTCTGGACCCGGACCGCCAAGACCTATTTTCAAAAGGCCAGCCGGACCGTGTGTTATCTATCGGCGGAATTCCTCCTCGGCCCCCATCTCGGCAATAACCTAAACAATCTGGGCATTTACGAAAATGTCCGGAAAGCGGTCGAGGAACTGGGGATGAACCTGGACGAATTAATGGAACAGGAAGAGGAGCCCGGTCTCGGCAACGGCGGGCTGGGGCGACTGGCCGCCTGCTATCTGGATTCCCTGGCCACCCTGGAGATCCCGTCGATCGGCTACGGGATCCGCTACGAGTTCGGGATCTTTGACCAGGAGATCCGGGACGGCTGGCAGGTGGAAGTCACCGACAAATGGCTGCGCTACGGTAACCCCTGGGAGATCGCCCGGCCCGAGGTCGCCTTCGACGTGAAACTGGGAGGGCATACCGAAGGCTCGATGGACGCCCAGGGGCGCTACCGGGTGAAATGGATCCCCAATCAGGTGGTCAAAAGCGTTGCCTACGATACCCCGATCATCGGGTACCGGACCCAGACTGCGAATTTTCTCCGCCTCTGGAAGGCGGAGGCGATCGAGTCTTTTGATTTCCATGCCTTCAACGTGGGTGATTATTACGGGGCGGTGCACGAGAAGATGTCTTCCGAGAATATTACCAAGGTGCTTTACCCCAACGACGAACCGGCCAGCGGGAAGCTGCTTCGCCTGCAGCAGCAATATTTATTCGTTTCCAGCTCCCTGCAGGACATGATCCGCATTTACCGGCAGCGGGAAAAGGATCTTTCCCGCTTCCACGAAAAATACGTGGTCCAGCTGAACGATACCCATCCGGCGATCGGGATCGCGGAACTGATGCGGCTTCTGGTCGACGAATATGACCTCGAGTGGGAGAAGGCCTGGGAGGTTACCCGGAAAACCTTCTGCTACACCAACCACACCCTTATGCCCGAAGCCCTGGAGAAATGGTCGCTCCCGCTTTTCGCCAGCCTCCTGCCGCGGCACCTGGAAATCATCTATGAAATCAACCGACGCTTCCTGGAGGAAGTGCGGGTGCGCTTCCCGGAGGACGAGGGCCGGATGTCCCGCCTCTCGCTGATCGACGAGAACGGCGAGCGTTACGTGCGAATGGCGAACCTGGCCTGCGTGGGCAGCCATTCCATCAACGGGGTGGCAAAACTCCATACCGAGCTTCTGAAAAAGGACGTGCTCCGCGATTTTTGCGAACTCTGGCCGGAAAAATTTAATAACAAAACCAACGGGGTGACCCCACGGCGTTTCATGCTTTTGTCCAATCCCCAGCTGGCCGGACTGATTTCGAAGAGCATCGGGGAGAGCTGGATCAAGAACCTGGACTGCCTGCGGGAACTGGAACTTTACGCCCGGGATTCCGCCTTCCGGACGGAATGGCAGAAGGTCAAGCGGGACAATAAAATCCGCCTCGCCATGCTCATCAGCCAGCGCACCGGGGTGTCGGTTGACCCGGATTCGCTGTTCGACATCCAGGCCAAGCGCATCCATGAGTACAAGCGCCAGCATCTGAAAATCCTCCACGTGATCACCTTGTATAACCGCCTCCGGGAGGATCCGGAGATGGAGTTGACCCCCCGCACGGTAATTTTCGGGGGCAAGGCCGCCCCGGGATACTACATGGCCAAGCTGATTATCAAGTTGATCAATTCCGTGGCTGAAGTGGTAAACAACGACCCGCTGGTGAACAACCGGTTGAAAGTGGTTTTCCTGCCGGATTACAACGTGAAAAACGCCCAGCGGGTTTTTCCCGCGGCTGACCTTTCCGAACAGATTTCCACCGCGGGCAAGGAAGCCTCGGGGACGGGAAACATGAAGTTCGCCATGAACGGGGCCCTCACCATCGGGACCCTGGACGGGGCCAATGTGGAGATCCGGGAGGAAGTGGGGCCGGAAAACTTCTTCCTGTTCGGCCTGACCGCGGAAGAGGTCTACCAGCTCAAGAGTCAGGGTTACCATTCCTGGGAATACATCGATTCCGACGCGGACCTCCGGGAGGCCCTCCAGGTCATCGGGTCGGGAATATTTTCCGGGGGCGATCCCAACCTCTTCCGGCCCCTGGTGGATAACCTGACTTACCATGATGATTTCCTGCTTTGTGCCGACTATCGGTCTTATGTCGACTGCCAGGACCGGGTGGCCCGGATTTACCAGGACCAGGACCGGTGGACCCGGATGGCGATCCTCAATGTGGCCCGGATGGGAAAGTTCTCCTCGGATCGGGCCATCCTCGAATACTGCATGGATATCTGGAATATCGATCCGGTCCGGATCGAAAACAACGGCGAATAAGCAATTCTGCCGGACCCTCCTGCGCTTAAGCTTCCGACTACGCCAAGGCTACGTCGGACAGGTCGGAGGGCAGGCAAGTCTGAATCACCTTTCACTTTTTCATTTTCCCATTTAGTTGGTTTTTTCCTCAACCCAAAAAAACCATACTCCGTGCTCCCTGCGCCATGCTCTTTGGCCATGCTCTTTGCGCCTTACCCCTTACGACTCACGCCTTCCGTTTTTTGTGCGGCAGCCGGATCCCGGTTGACAAAACGGAAACAAATATCAATAATGTAAACGAAAAGCATTTTATTCGTTTACATAGGGGAGGATAAAAATGATGCCGGAAAAGGCTGAAAAGGAAAGCCGGAGCGAGAAGACCCGGAAACGGATCCTCGCCTCCGCCGACCAGGTCTTCTATCAGCGCGGCCTCCGCAAGGTTACGGTCGAAGAGCTTTGCGCGGGGATGGCGATCTCGAAGCGCACTTTCTACAAGCATTTCCCCGATCGGGATGCTTTGGTGGAGGCCATTATCATCCAGCGCGTGGCCGAGGTGGGGCCCCTGATCATGACCAATCTGAATTCGGACCGGCCGGTACCGGAGATCCTCGAGCGTCATTTTGATATCCTGGTCAACAAAGTATTCGCCCGCGTTTCGGTCCAGATGCTTGCCGATCTCCAGGTGATGCTGCCGGAGGTGTGGGAAAGGATCGAAACGATGCGGAGCAGTGCGGTCCAGGCCCTAGCCGGGCTGATCCGGAAGGGGCAGAAACGGGGGGCGATCCGTTCGGACCTCGACCCGGAGGTGTTGGGGAAGATCATCCAGGCGGTGGTCCCCACGATCGCCAGCCCGACTTTTCTCATGGCCCAGGGCCTGAGCTTCGAGCAGATCGTGATGACGATGAAGCGGATTCTCCTGTACGGCTTGCTCAAGCCGGGGAAGGAGGCACGACGGTAATGAGGAGAGAAAAGGGATTTTTCCTGATTGCGCTGGGAATAATATTTTTCTTCTCCGTCACGAACGGGGCGGCGGAAGAAAACCGGACTTGGTCGCTTTCCCAGGCGATTGAATACGCCCAGGGACATAACCCGGGGGTGGCGGTTCTGGAAAGCCAGGTTAACGAGATCGAGCAAGCCAAGAACGAAGTCTTCTCCGGATTTCTGCCCCAGGTAACCCTGCAGGGCGGTTACACCCATATTGACAATACCCCGTCGAAGAGCCTGCCCATCGCCGGCAATACGATGTCTTTTGACCTGGTCTACCACGAAAACTACCAGATCCAGGCCAGTCTGAACCAGGTCCTTTTCAGTTCCGGCCAGCTTTACTACGGCAACCGGGCGATATCCGCGCAGGTCAAGGCCACCCGTCTCTCGGCCGAGGCCGCCCGGCTAAAACTATCCAGTGGGGTGGCGGAAGCTTACCTGGGGGTGCTCCTGGCCCAGGATGTCCTGAAGGCCCGCCAGGAATCGTTGCAGACGGCCCAGGCTCACCTGGCCCAGGTCCAGCGCCGCATGGATGCGGGGACGGCCAGCCGCTTCGAGCTTTTACGTTCGCAGGTGGAGGTGGACAACCTGGTGCCCACGGTTTCGGAGGCGGCCAACACCGTGGAATTGGCCCGCACCAGGCTCGCGCAGGCCATGGGCTTAACCGGGAATGAAGATCTCCGGCTTTCTGATTCGCTGGAAACCACGGTCCAGGAAGTAAACGAGGCCGAATACCTGGCGCGGGCCCAGAAAGAACGACCTGAGCTTCTGGCCCTGGCCGAGGCGCGCCAGGCGGCCACCGACCAGAGTCTCTCCAAGCGGGGGGCGATGCTTCCCTCGGTGGTGGCATTCGGAACGTATGCTTTTCAGAAGCCGTATGTGATTCTCAATGACTGGGAAAGGAATTGGACCCTGGGGGTGGTAGCCAAGCTGGCCCTCTTTGACGGTTTCAAGTCTTATTCTGGCTACAAAGGAGCCCGGGCGAAGGTCCAGACCCTGGATAGCGCTCTGACGCAGACTCGGGACGATATCTATACCGAGACCAAGAACGCCCTGCTTTCAATCAAGGAAGCCGCGACCCGGGTCCAGACCACCGGCGCCAACGTGAGCCGGGCCCAGGAAGTGGTGAAGATCGCGGATGAGAGCTACCTGGCCGGGGCGACCACCAGCCTCGAGGTTATCGATGCGGAGCTGGCCGCCACCCAGGCGCGGATCTCGCACCTGAAAGCCCTTTACGATTATCGCCTGGCCCGGGTCCGGCTTTTTGCCGCCGCAGGCGACCGGAACAACCTCGGGAGGTAAATCATGGCGAAAAAGATATTTCCTTTGATTCTGGTCCTGGCTATAGTCGGATATTTCGGTTTCCGGGCCTGGCAGAAGAACCAGGCGGATAAACGGGAAAACCGATTTTACAGCACGGCTGAAGTGGACGAGCTGGTAATCAGCGCCCAGGTGGCTGGGAAGATCGTGGAACTCCCCGCGGAAGAAGGGAAAACGGTCTTCCCGGGCGACCTTCTGGCCCGGATCGACGCTACCCCCTACCAGGCCCAGTTAAACCAGGCCGAAGCGGCCCTGGCCGCGGTTGACGCCAACCTGGAAGGTCTGGCGGATAATCTTGCCCGCACCGACAAGCTCCGAAAAAGCGGTTCGGCCACCGAGATGCAGTATGACACCATCAAATCCCAGACCCAGGCCCTCCGGGCCCAGAAACGGGCGGCCGCCGCCCAGGTCGAACTGGCCCGGACCCAGTTTTCCTATACCCGAGTGATGGCGCCGGTGACCGGGACGGTGCTCCGGGTGGACGTGAAGAAAGGCGAGACGGCCTTTCCCGGTTCCGCGCTTTTAACCCTGGCGGACCTTTCGATTATGGACGTCAAGGTCTTCATCCCCGAGCCCATGCTCGGCAAGATTAAATTCGGCCAGCAGGTGGAAATTATCTCCGACAGCTTTCCCCGGCAGCCGCTCCGGGGAACGGTAGCCTATATCTCCCCGGAAGCGGAATTTACCCCCAAGAACATCCAGACCCGCGAGGAGAGGACCCGGCTGGTTTATCAGGTCAAGGTCCGGGTTCCTAACCCCGATGGCATTCTCAAGATCGGCATGCCCCTAGATGCGGTCTTTGTGAAGGAATGAACAAAAGCAGGGAGCAAGGGGCAGGGCGCAGGGAGCCGCAATCAGCAGGCAGGGAAAACTCGACAAATACAATGAATATCCCTTCATCGGCGGTCGGCGGTCCCTGGCCGGTCTTGCCCGGCTCGGGCAGGCGGCGGTCGGCGGTCGTCCATATTCTTGAAGCTCGCGGGCTCGCGAAGAGCTTCGGCGAGATCAAGGCGGTTCAGGGGGTGGACCTGAACGTGGAGCCGGGGGAGATCCTGGGCCTCGTCGGCCCCGACGGCGCAGGCAAAAGCACTCTCTTGCGTCTCCTGGTCGGGGTGCTGGACCCGGATGCTGGCTATGCCGCGGTGGGAGGGATTAAGGTGGGGGAAAATCCCGAGGGGGCCCGGGAACTCCTGGGCTACATGCCCCAGCAATACAGCCTCTATGCCGATCTCACCGTTTCCGAGAACCTCCGGTTTTTCGCGGACATGTACTTTGTCCCCCGATCTGAGCGGGAACGGAGGCTGGAACGGCTTTTCGAGTTTTCCCGTCTAAAACCCTATGCCTCGCGCCCCGCCGGCAAGCTTTCGGGCGGGATGTATAAAAAACTGGCCCTTTCCTGCACCCTGATCCACACCCCCAAGATTCTCATCCTCGATGAGCCGACCACCGGGGTGGATCCGCTTTCCCGGAGAGAGCTCTGGGACATTCTTTACGCTTTTTCCGCGGAGGGGGTGGCGATCGTGGTCAGCACCCCCTACATGGACGAAGCCGAGCGCTGCCACCGGGTTTCCCTGATCCACCAGGGCCGCCTGTTGATCACCGACCACCCCGCGGCCATCCTGGGGCGTTTCGGGGACGAATTGTTCGAAGTAGTGACGGAGAACCTGGAGAAGGCGCGGGCCGTCCTTTCCGGCGTGCCGGGAGTCAGGCGCTGTTACCCGGCGGGGAGCCTGCTCAAGGTGGCAGTCGCTGAAGGCGCCGGAGGCGAAAGCCTTGTCCGCCGGTCCCTGGAAAGCCGGGCAGTGTCCTTTACCTCAACGGAGAAAGCCGAGCCGAATTTCGAGGATGTTTTCCTGTCGATGGAAGAGGGTTTTTCATGATCGCGGTTCAGGCGGAAAACCTGGTGAAAAGCTTCGGCGATTTCAACGCCGTGGACGACATCTCCTTCCAGGTGGAGGAGGGCGCGGTGTTCGGGTTCCTGGGGCCGAACGGGGCCGGCAAGACCACCACCATCAGGATGCTCTGCGGCCTGCTCCAGCCCACCAGCGGCCGGGCCCGGGTGGCCGGGCACGATCTCGCTACCGAAGCCGACATCATCAAGGAACATATCGGCTACATGAGCCAGCGGTTTTCCCTGTACGCCGACCTGACCGTGCGCCAGAACCTCCGATTCTACGCCGGAATCTACCGAATCCCGTCGAAAAAGGCCCGGACCCGAATCGATTTCGCGGTCAAGCTCGCCGGCCTGGAAGGGGCGGAAGGCCGCCTGACCTCAGAACTTTCCGGCGGGATCAAGCAGCGCCTGGCCCTGGGGGCCGCGATCCTGCACGAACCCAGGGTGCTTTTTCTCGACGAACCCACCGCCGGGGTTGATCCGAAGAGCCGCCGGGAGTTCTGGGACCTGATCGCCGGGATGCGCCGGGAAGGGGTCACGGTTTTCGTGACCACCCATTACATGGATGAAGCCGAGCAGTGCGACCGCCTGGTCCTGATTTATTCCGGCCGGAAGATCGCCGAGGCTGCGCCCCGAGAACTGGTCACCGAGGTCCTGGACGGGCTGATGTTCGAGGTCACAGGACCGCCCCCGGCCAGGGTGGTCCAGGCCCTGACGGGGAGACCCGGGATCCAGCAGGCCCAGATTTTTGGGAGGACCAGCCACGTTTTGACCGACCGGAACCATGCGGCAGGGGATAACCTGGCCAGGGAGATTACCCGGGCCAATCTGGTGGGGGCCCAGGTGCGGTCCATCAGGACCAGCCTGGAAGACGCGTTCATCCGCCTGATTGAACGCGAAGACGAACGGATGGCCAGCCAGGGGGGACGGGGCAGATGAAGAGCCGGATCCCAGCGATTGCCCGCAAGGAAACCCTGCACATTTTGCGGGATTGGCGCACGCTTTCCCTCGCCTTCATTCTGCCCATAGTGATGATCCTGCTTTTCGGCTATGCCATTACCTTCGATATCAAGGATTTCCGCCTGGCGGTTCTGGACCAGGATCACTCGCAGGCCAGCCGGGACCTGGTCCGGCGCTTCACCGCTAACGGTTATTTTCGGCTGGTGGCGGAACCGAATTCCGCGGATGAGATTTCCCGGCTTCTGGATATCGGTGAAGCCCAGGTGGCCATAACCATCCCGGCGGGTTTTACCCGAAACATAGATCGGCAGGAAGGGGAGAAGATCCAAATCCTGGTGGATGGTTCGGAATCCAATACCGCTACGATCGGTACCGGGTATATTGAATCGATTTTCGCCGGGATGAATATCAGCCTGATCAAGGAAGCCCTGGCCCGGAGAGGGATAAAACCCCGGGGGATTCCCCCGATTGATCCGCGGGTGCGGGTCTGGTTCAACCCGGAGATGAAAAGCACGAACACCATCGTCCCCGGCCTGATCGCGGTCATCATGATGATGGTGGCGGCCCTCTTGACCAGCTTGACGGTGGTGAGGGAGAGGGAACTCGGGAGCCTGGAAGGCCTGATCGCCACGCCGGTGCGGAAGCATGAGATTCTGATCGGGAAAATGCTTCCTTACCTCGTGATTGCTTTAACCGATTGCGCGGTTATCGCCGGGATGGGAGTGGTTGTCTTTGACGTGCCCTTTGCCGGAAGCGTGGTTTTGTTCATCGGCACCTCCCTGGTGTTCGCGGCGGCCGGCCTGGCCATCGGCCTCCTGGCCAGCGTGGTCGCGAAAACCCAGCTTTTCGCCAACCAGATCGTGGTGCTCTCCACGATGCTTCCGAGCATGCTGCTTTCGGGTTTCATGTTCCCGATCGAGTCCATGCCGAAATGGGTCCAGGCGATCACTTATATCGTTCCCGCGCGGTATTTTATCAACATCACCCGCGGGATCATGCTCAAGAATCAGCCAGCGGCCGACTTGCTGGTGCCGACCCTTTTCCTCCTGGTTCTGGGCACGCTGCTTTTCGCGTTCTCAGTAAACCGGTTTCAGAAGAAGCTGTGATCGCAAAGCGCAGAGGGCATGGAGCAGGGAGCAAAGGGCAAAGAGCAAGTTACAAGAAGCAAAGAAAAGATAGAAGGGGGCGCGGATAAAATGATTTGTCTAATTGGTTCAATCGGCTCAATTGCTTTCAGGGTTTAACTCGAAACCCGAAACCAGCCTCCGGCCCGCGAGGGCCTACGGCCCGGAGG
>JAPLJL010000062.1 GCA_026388615.1 Pseudomonadota bacterium
CGATCAGGTTCAAGAGGGTGGATTTCCCGCATCCGCTCGGGCCCATGATGGACATCAGCTCGCCCTTGTAGATAGTCAGGTTTACCCCCTGGAGGGCCTGAACATCTCCCTCGGAGTAAGTTTTAACTACGTTGCGAAGTTCGACTACCGGGGTGGCCAAAAGCTATCTCCTTAAATAAACAAAAGGGTTCAAGGGTTCAAAGTTCAAGGTTATAGGATCCAAGCAATACATATACTATTCATATCGGAGGGCATCCACCGGGGGCATCCGCGAGCCGCGCCAGGCGGGGAGAAGGCCGCCCAGGATCCCGAGGAACAGAGCCAGAATAATCGCTTCGGAGAAAAGAAAAGTGGTGTATTCGGCCTGGATCAGACCCCGAAGCTGGCGGAAAAGATTAAGCATCCGCACGGCTCCCATCCCGAAGAAAATCCCGAGAATGCCTCCGCAGAGGGAAAGGATGATGGATTCCTGCATGACCATGTTGATGATCCGGCCCTTCCTCCAGCCCAGGGCCCGGAGGATCCCGATCTCCCGGGTCCGCTCGAAAACAGACATGAACATGGTGTTCATGGTGGCGATGGCCCCGACCAGGAGGACAATCAGGGAAATCCCCCAGGAAAGGGCCTGGGCCATCTTGACGCCTTCGTTTTCATCCACGAACTCGCGGGAGCTCAGGGCCGAAATGTTGGGGAATCTGGTCTCGATCTCTTTCTTGATCTCCGGCAGCTGGTTGGGATCCTGGAGGCGGATGCCGAAGGTGGTGACCTTGCCCGGCCGGTTCATCAGCTGCTGCAGGCGCTGGAGGGACATGATCCCGGCCCCGTTTTCCAGGATATTGCTCGACTCGCAGATTCCCACCACGGTCAGGATTTCCCGCTCCACCTCGATTTCGCTGCCGATATTAACACCCAGGCTCTTGGCCAGCACGCTCCCGAGAATGATTTCATCCTTGTCGTTGGAGGTGAAGGCACTGCCCTTCACAATCTTGAGGCGGTTCAGGTAATCCCCGCCCGCGGTATACCCGAAAATCATGATCGAGGGTTTGTCCTCAATCGTGGCGATATCGACCATGGTTTCCGTCACTGTGTCCAGCCCCTTGACCTGGCGGAGCTGGTCGCCCAGGGACTCGTCCAGGGTGTTTAAAACGAAGTTGGCCTCGCCCCCGGCCTTGACGATGGTCAGATCGACGCCATGGCCCTTGATCATGTTCTTCCAGCCGTGGACGAATCCATCGGTGATGGAAACCAGGGAAACCACCGCGCCGATCCCGACGGCGATCCCGACCACGGTCAGGACGCTGCGGATCTTGCGCCGCAGGAGATTCTTCCAGACGATCTGAACGAGAACCATGATTGCTTAAGGCTTCTGCAAAAAACGCTCGGTAAAATGTTCATCCGGGATGGGCTGATCGAACTTGATTTCCACCATCTCCATCACCGTCTTGTGCTTTTTCTGGACGTCTTCCATCACGCTCTTTTTGGAGATCCAGTACTTTTCCACCTTCTCCAGGTTTTCCACGTTGAGCTGTTTCTGAAGCTGGTCATGTTTGTCGTAGAAATCCGCCTTGACCGGGGCCAGGATGTCCTTCCGGATCCAGTGGGTTACCTTGCTGTAGGGGGAACTCTCCGGGTCCTTGGGCTTGCTCTCGATCCGATAACAGGTATTTCCGTTAATATCTTCCTCGCCCAGAAGGGTATGGATATCAGCCTCGGGTTCGCGGCGCTCCATGTCCTGATAGGTAAAATCGGATCCCATGAAGCTGGAAGAACGCTCCTCCATCGCGATCCGGCGGATCTGCTGGAGGGAAGGGAGGTAGATGAACTGCTCGTCCTTGCCCCCGGGGACCTCCCGGTAAAGGAAGCCGGTGTCCCGGACATCCGGGGGAGAGAGGAAACGGGTTACGCTCCGGGTGGCCTTCCCGAATTTTTTACCCCAGATCAACATTTCCCGCAGGCGGGTCCCGCCTTTCCTGTTTATCAGGGTCATCTTGATTTTGGTGTAACTGGTCTGAGGGGTTTCCCGGTCCCGGGCTTTTTTAATGATTTCCTCTCCGGTCAGCTCGGCCGCGGAGGAGGGCAGGGAAAGGGATAAAAAAGTTAAACAAAGAAGGATTGCTCCCAGGCTGAAAATCGCTTGTTTTCTCATCCTTGTTTCTCCTCTCCCCTCCATATTTTTACCTTGAAAGTAAAAGCGTAACCGTCCTGATTTGTCAAGAATATTTCCCCCGGTTTTCCGGGAAATCGGGAAAGATTTCGATTACGGAAGATGGTTTGTTTCCTCGTCTCAGGGAATCTCCGAGTTATCGGCAGGAGAGCGGGAATCCATCTTAAGGTGATTAGGGTATTATTTCCATTTATTGTTCATATTTAGTAAGCTTTATTTCCTCAGAATTGCCTGGTGACTTCAGCCGCTGTTCTTACTCTTATGCTGGCCGAAGGAAATTAAGAGAAGGCAGAGAAGAGCCTGTGATTGCCGGAGGGTTTTTTATTTAGTCGGGGCGGGCGGATTCGTCCCTCGGATCTTTGCGCTCGGGATAAAAACCGCCGACTTAGTTAACATCTCATGCGCCCAATTGAATGCGCGAACGGCAGAGCAGCTTTATATAATGGTCGGGGCGGGCGGATTCGAACCGCCGACCTCCTGCGCCCAAGGCAGGCGCGCTAACCAGGCTGCGCTACGCCCCGATAATCAAAACTCAAAACCCGAAACTAGTGTGGTGTCTCAGTAAAAACCTTACAATAATTTTTTCGTAGGGGAGCCCCTCCGCGGGCTCCCTCATTCGGGCGGCCGTGGAAGTCCGCCCCTACATAATCAAAACCGAGGATCTTAACCACTGTAAAGCCGTTACACTAGAAACCTTTTTAAATTTCACCCCCCACACGGGGGAGGGAATAAAGTGCGAAGAAATTCGGGCCACTTTTTTTTCAACTCTTCCACCGCCCGGCCCCGGTGGCTGATCCGGTTTTTCTCCCCGGGGGGAAGCTCGGCCACGCTCCGGTCCAGTTCCGGAATCATAAACAGGGAATCATAGCCGAACCCGTTATGTCCCCGGGGTTCAAAATTAATATACCCTCTTAAAATCCCCTCGACAACCAGGAGGTGGCCGGCCGGGTCGGTCACGCAGATCACGCAGCGGAAGGCCGCCCCCCGTTTTTCCCGGGGCCGGTCCCCAAGTTCCCGGAGGAGCTGGGCGTTGTTGGCCTCGTCTTTTCCTTCCGGGCCGGAATGGCCGGCGAAGCGGGCGGAGAATACCCCAGGTTGGCCGCCCAGGGCGTCCACCTCCAAGCCGGAGTCGTCGGCGAGGGTGAGGATCTTTCCCGTCCGCGCGTAATGGCGGGCCTTGCTGACCGCGTTTTCCCTGAAGGTCAGGCCGTTTTCCAGGTCCGGGTTGTCCTTTTCCGGACCGGGGAAGCTGAGTTCCCAGGGAAGGTCAGCCAGGAGCTCGGAATATTCTTTCTGCTTTCCGCGATTGGTGGTGGCGATCAGAATATTCATTGAGTTGTTAAAAAGTTCAAATGCCAAAGCTCAAAGTTCAAATAAAGCTCAAAGCTCAAAAAACAAAATTTTGGGTTTTGGATTATGACATTTATTTGGCATTGGGATTTTGAACTTTGGACTTCCGGCCCTGTTTCTATTCATTTGACCGGGCCGGCCGGTTTTGACTGGAGCTCTTTCAGGCTTCGTTCTTCCAGAACCATCAGGCCGAACCTCCGGATTCCTTCCGCGATTTTCTCCGCGATGATCCTTTTCCCGTAATCGGTGCTTAAAAAATAACAATCTTCCTGGTTGGAGAGAAACCCGACTTCGATCAGGATCGCGGGCCGGCTGATGCCGTTCAGGACCATGAAGGGGGCCTGTTTCACCCCCCGGAACTCTCCCGGCAGGGCCTGGCGGAGCTCCTTGAAAATGATTTCCGCGAGTTCGCTGCTTTTTTTCAGGGAGGAGGTTTCGGAGAGGTCTTTTAGGATGGCTTCCAGGATGGGCTCCCGGTCCAGGGGCTTTTCTTCGGTCTTGATTTCCCGGTTTTCCTTGAGGGCCAACTCCAAGGCCGCCTCGTCGGTTGGTTTGATGTTCATGAAGAAAACCTCGGGGCCGTCGGCGGGTTTTTTTCCAGGAGGTTGCAGACTCCCACCGTTCCCCAGTCTTTCCCGCCGTGGCCGGGGTCGATCAACACGTTGAGTTTCTTCCCGTTCCCGGGGAAAAGGCGCGAGAGTTCCGGGGCCGGGGCGGTTTTTTCCGGGAGGAGATAGTTGACGGTTTCCGAGGCCAGGTGGGGAAAAGTGGTCCGGCCCGGGAGTTCTTCCGCCCCGCTCGCCCGGGAGGAAACCAGAATCAACCCGGGAAGTCCGAGGATGATCAGGGTGAACAGGTTTTTTTTCAGACGCACGGGGAACATCGGACAGAATATTTAGCCGGGAAATTGCTAATTCCTAATTTCTAATGACTAATCAAATCCCAATTACCAATTACCAATTACCAATTACTAAACAAAAACCAATGACTAATTTCTAATAAAATCCTAAAAATCAAAATGGGCATTCTGATTTGGACATTGATTAGGCATTAGGTCAATTAGAAATTAGACATTTTGGCCAGGCATTGATTAGAAATCAGTCATTAGAAATTAGACATTATTTTTCTGCTCCCTGCCCCCTGCGATTTTTTACGGCCCCGGCTTGAATCCCATTTTCAGTTCGTAAACCCCGTCCTCGATGTGCTTAGTCAGGTCAAATCCCATGGTTTCAAACAGGTGAAGCATGGGCCGGTTCTCGGCCAGGACCGTGGCGGTGAACCCGAGCAGGCCCTGCTTCTTGGCCAGGAGGGTCAGGTAGGAAAGCAGCTCCCGCCCGATCCCCTGCCCCTGGCAGTCGTCCCGGGTGATAAAGGCGGCCTCGGCGTTCTGGAAATTGGCCTCGAGTATATACTGCCCCAGCCCCACGATTTCCTCCTTATTCTCGTGTTTCTTTACGGCCACGATGAACATCTCGCGGGAATAGTCCACGATCACGTATTTCTGGAGACGATCATGGTGCATGTCCTTGCGCATGGAGAGGAAGCGGCGCTCCAGGCTCTTGTCGGAGAGGGAGTAGAAGAGATCCTTCAGGAGCGATTCGTCGCTGATCTTGACCGGCCGGAGGAGGATTTCCTGACCGTTCTTGCCTTTTCCGCGGTGGAGCGGAGGGCCAGAATAGTTTTCCCGTTCCGGGCCAGCATCGCGCCCCGCATGAAGTCGGCCTGGCCTCCGATTCCGCTGTAAAACACATGGCCGATGGATTCGGCGGTGGCCTGGCCGGTCAGGTCAACGTCCAGGACGCTGTTGATCGCGACCATGTTGTCGTGCTGGGCGATAATCAGCGGGTTATTAGTGTAATCAATCGTCCGGAACTCGAGGGCCGGGTTGTCATGGATGTAGGCGTAGGTTTCCGGGCTGCCCATGCAGAAGGACGTCACGGTTTTGCCCCGGTTGATGGTCTTTTTCGAGTTGTCCGCCACGCCGATTTTCAGGAGTTCCGCGATCCCGTCGCTCAAGAGCTCGGTATGGATCCCCAGGTGCTTTTTCTCCTTGAGATTGGCGAGGATGGCGTTGGGAATCGAGCCATAGCCGACCTGGATGGTGTCTCCGTCCTGGACCAGGCGGGAAACGTAATTGCCGATCTTCCGGACCTCCTCATCGTCCGGCTCGCCGTGATACTCGAGGATCGGTTCGTCGTGGGGAAGGAGGAAATCCACCTCGCTGATCGGAAGAAATCCGTCCCCGTGAACCCGGGGCATATAAGAGTTCACTTGAGCGATGACCAAAGTGGCCACCTCCACGGCGGCCTTGACCACGTCCACGCTCACCCCCAGGGAAAGGTAGCCGTGGCGGTCAGGGGGCGAGGTCTGGATCAGGGCCACGTCGATCGGGATGGTTTTGCGGTAAAACAAATCGGGCAGCTGGGAGAGGAAAATCGGGGTATAATCGGCCAGGCCCTGGTTGATGGATTCCCGGGTATTTTTCCCGATAAAGAAAGAAGTGTGGCGAAAGTTGTCCGAGAACTTCTTTTCGGCGTAGGGGGCCACCCCCAAGGTCCAGATGTGGATTACCTCGGCGTCAAAGATGACCTTGGGATGGGAGCTGACATAGTTGATCAGCGCCTGGATCAGGAACTGCGGCTCGCCGCAACCGGTCCCGACAAAGATGTGGTTGCCCCGGTGGATGTGGCTGAAGATTTGTTCCTCGGAGGCGAACTTCTCCGGGTACCTTTTCCGCCATTCCTCCATGGGGTTTTCCGCTCCGTTGAGTTTCATTTTCAGATTTTGAGGGTTTACCAAACTCTATTATTATAGTAACACTGGGATAACGGATTGCGAAACGGTGAAAACCATTTAGAAGGAAGGCAAAAATGAAATACCATTACGAGAAACCCGACAATCTTGTTGAACTTCTGGAAGCCAGCGTGGCCAGGTACCCCGACAATCCCCTGTTTGGGAAGAAGAACGCCCAGAAGGTCTACGAATGGGTCACCTTTCGGGAGGTGGGGGAAAGGGTCGATCACCTCCGAAGCGCGCTGGCCCGGCTGGGGGTAAA
>JAPLJL010000191.1 GCA_026388615.1 Pseudomonadota bacterium
CAGAATACCGGAGATCTTCATATCCCCGATTCCCACCATCACCCCGCTCCCCTTCGGCGGTTCCGGAGCGGGAGCCGGCTGGACTACGGGAGCAGGTTCCGGTGCCGGCTGGACTGCGGGAGCAGGTTCCGGTGCTGGATTTCCTTTTGCCGCGCCCGCCGCGCCAGCCGACAATGGCAATGAAATAATCAGGGCCAATGTCAACAGACTGACATTTCCAAGCAACCTTTTCATTTTCTCCTCCTTTTCCGATAAAATTTTAATTCTTATTACATACCTAATTGTTTTTCACCCGCCAACTTCGCGGCTATGAATGACCAGCCGGGATTATCTTTATTAGATTTAAAATGGTATGTCAAGATGTATACAAAGCTAGGACTGCCAAATCATTCGATTCGCGATCAATCTATAAATAAGGATGGGTAGCCGTAACCTTTCCTGCGGACCCTGAGGGTCCTCTGGACAAGAACCCGAATGGGCAGGTTGCTCCATTTTCGCAGGCTTCCCTCGACTTTAATGCCTCGGGATTTAATCGAGAAGCATGCGGCTCCGTTGAAAATATCTTTATTGTATTTTGGAATTGGGCGCCTAGCAAATCCGGGGAAATTGCTCGCCGCTTAACGGTTCCAGAATCCGGTGACCCCCGATCCGGGTCTGGAGGAGAACCCGGCCCGGGTTTTCCTTGACCACCTGGCCGATTATCACCGAATCTTTCCCCAGGGGATGAGATCTCATCCGTAAAACCAGCTGGTCCGCCACCCCCTCCGGACAGACCGCGATTAATTTGCCTTCATTAGCCAGATAATAAGGATCGAAGCCCAGGAGTTCGCAAACCCCCCTGACCTCGCTTCCGACCGGGATGACTTCTTCCCGCGCCACCATCCCCACCCCCGAAGCGTTGGCAATCTCCCAGAGGACCGTGGCCATTCCTCCCCGGGTAGGATCACGCAGGGAATGAATCCCCGGGGCCGTCTCGAGCATCATCTCCACCAGCCCGTTCAGGGGGGCGCAGTCGCTTTTTACCTCACCCTTGATGGAAAACTCCCCCCGGGCGATCAAAACCGCCACCTCGTGTTCGCCGATGAAGCCGCTGAGAATGATCCGGTCCCCCGGTTGGGCTTTCCGGCTCTGGATCTCCACCCCTTCCGGAACTATCCCCACCCCGGCGGTGGTGATGAACAATCCTTCTGCCGCCCCTTTCTCCACTACCTTGGTATCCCCAGTCACTATCTTTACCCGCGCTTCCCGGGCGGCTTCCTGCATGGATGTAAGAATCTTTTCCAGGGTTTCCTCCGGAAAACCCTCCTCGATAATAAAAGCGGCCGAAAGGCAGAGCGGTCTCGCCCCCGCCATGGCCAGGTCGTTGACCGTGCCGCAGACCGCCAGGCGGCCGATATCCCCGCCCGGGAAAAACAGGGGTTTAACCACGTGGGAATCGGTGGTGAAAGCCAGGCGGCCGGCCTTTTCGCTGGAAAAAACCGCGCTGTCGTCCATCTGGCGGAGAAGATCGTTATCAAAGTAAGGAAGAAAAAGCCGGCGGACCAGTTCGTGGGACAGTTTTCCCCCCGCTCCATGGGCCAGGGTGATTATGGCTTTTTTCATGGCCTTTTAGCCCTCTCCACGGTTTGAAATTTGATTATCGGTATATGTCGTTCGGTTGC
>JAPLJL010000007.1 GCA_026388615.1 Pseudomonadota bacterium
GCGCGTCCCATTCCCGGTCCTTTGCGTCCATCAGGGGGGGAATCTTCCCGATGAGCTCGAGGACAGCGGCCGTCTGGGCGCGCGTCTCCTTGGCCTGGTCATCGAGGAGCGCTGCGGCCTCCTTAAGCGCGGCTGCTGTCAAGCCGATGTACTCTGCCGGGGCGCCGGGACGTTTGAGTCCGAAAAGGGGCCTTTTTTGGGCCGGCGGGGCTTTGAGGGACCCGGCCAGTTCTTCTAGGCGGACGATGGATTCTTTCAGGCGGGTGGACCTCCGGAGGAATGAATCTTCAGCGCCTTTCGTTTTAAGCTCGGCGGTGCTCCGGGCGAGGTCGTCCTCCTTCGACCGGCGCTCTTCGGCGAGTTTCTCGATGGTCCGTCTCATTACGGATCAGTTGGAGGAAGGGGGGTCCTTCTTGGCGGGCTTGTCCTTGTCGTCGTCTTCCTTGGTGTGCATCGACTTCTTGAAGTTCTTGATCCCGTCGCCCAGGGATTTGCCGAGATCGGGGAGCTTCTTGTCGCCGAAAATAATAATGACGATCAGAAGGATAAGGATGAGTTCCGTGGGTCCGATGGGGCCGAATAAAAACATAAAAACCTCCTAACTCCAACCCCAACGGTACCTGAGTCATGGGGAAAAGTCAAGGAAACGAGTGGGGGCTCAGATGGACGGGAGGGTGCGATTCGTTTATACTGTCCGCGTGAAGAACATCCGCAATTTTTCGATCATCGCTCACGTGGACCACGGCAAATCCACCCTGGCCGACCGCATCCTGGAAAAGACCGGGGCTATCTCCGTCCGGGAACGCCGGGAACAGTACCTGGACAAGATGGACCTGGAGCGGGAAAGGGGAATCACGATCAAGTCCCACCCGGTGCGGATCAACTACCCCAGACCATCGCGCACGCCTACCTCTGCTCCGACCAGAATCTCAAGATCATCACCGTGATCAACAAGACCGATCTCCCCAGCGCCGACCCCGACCGGGTGAAAAAAGAAATCGAAGGGATCATCGGCCTGGACACCAGTAAAGCCATCCTGGCCAGCGCCAAGGAAGGCTGGGGGACCGAGGAAATCCTGGAAGCCGTAATCCGGGACATTCCACCCCCCGGCGGGTCCGGGCAGGAGCCCTTCAAAGCCCTGATTTTCGACAGCTGGTATGACTCTTTCCAAGGGGTGATCATCCTGATTCGGGTTTTCTCCGGTCAAATCTCCCGGGGAATGTCCATTAAACTTTTCAACACCGGCAATCAATTCCTCGTTTCCGAGCTCGGGATTTTCACCCCCAGCCCCCAGCCGGTGGAATCGCTCGGGCTGGGAGAAGTTGGCTACATCATCGCCGGGATCAAGGATATCCGGGAAGCCCCGGTGGGAGACACCGTGACGAACTCGGACTCCCCCACCCTCACCCCCCTGCCCGGATTCCGGCCCCTGAAACCGATGGTGTTCACCGGGCTTTACCCCCAGGACGCCTCCCAGTACCAGCTCCTGCGCGAGGCTTTGGGTAAGCTCCGCCTGAACGACCCCGCCCTGACCTACGAGCCGGAAACCTCGCAGGCTCTGGGTTACGGCTTTCGCTGCGGCTACCTGGGGCCGCTCCACTCCGAAATCGTCCAGGAACGCCTGGAGAGGGAATTCAACCTGAGCTTAATCAGTACCGCCCCCACGGTGGCCTACCGGATCACCCGGATTTCCGGGGAAACCGAGATGATCCAAAATCCCAACCTCCTCCCCGAATCCAATCTTTTCCAGGGGATCGAGGAGCCGATCGTCCTGGCCACGGTTCACAGCCCGACCCTGTTTCTGGGAGCGATCCTGAAGCTCTGTGAGGAAAAACAGGGAGTTCAGAAAAAATTGGATTATCCTACCCCGAACCGGATATTGTTAGTGTATGAATTGCCTTTGAGCGAGATCATGTTGGATTTTTACGACCGTTTAAAATCATTGAGCCGCGGTTTGGCCTCCCTGGACTACGAACCGATGGGTTTTCGTCAGGGAAACCTGACCAAGCTCCAGGTCCTGGTCAACGGCGACCCGGTCGATCCCCTTTCCATTATCGTGAATCGTGATCAGGCCGATTTCAAAGGCCGGGACCTGATCCAGAAGCTCAAGGAGCTTATTCCCCGCCAGCTTTTTGATATCGCCATCCAGGCGGCCGTCGGCGGCCGGATCATCGCCCGGGAAAGCATCAAGGCCAAGAAAAAGGCCGTGACCGCCAAGTGCTACGGCGGCGACATCACCCGAAAGCGAAAACTCTGGGCCAAGCAGAAAGAAGGGAAAAAAAGAATGAAACGGATCGGGGTGGTGGATATCCCGCAGGAAGCTTTTCTGGCGGTCCTGAAAACCGGACAATCATAAATCAAATTCCAATAACCAAGCTCCAATTACCAAACAATAACCAAATAATTTCCAACAACCAAAAGCCAAAATAATGACCGACAAACAAAATCCAACCAGCCAGACATCAGAGCAAGACGAACAGCCCCGGGCCGGCCAGCCGGCGCCGAAAACCCGAATGCAGATTTTCCGCGAGTATGCCTATTCCTTCGCGATCGCCATCGTCCTCGCGCTTTTCATCCGGTCTTTTTTCGTCCAGGCTTTTAAGATCCCTTCCGGCTCCATGGAGCCCACCCTGCTGATCGGGGACCATATCCTGGTCAACCGCTTCATTTACGGTTTCCGCATCCCTTTCACCCGGGTCAAGTTCCTGGAATTCAAGGAACCCCAGCGGGAAGATATCATCGTGTTCAAATATCCCGAGGACCCCAGCAAGGATTTCATCAAGCGGGTAATCGGCCTTCCGGGTGAGACAGTTGAAATCCGGGACAAAAAAATTTACATTAATAGCCAGTCAATGGAAGATCAGCATGGGACCCATCGCGACCTGGTTTTTCTCCCCAGGGATATTTCGCCCCGCGACAATTACGGACCGGCCCGGGTCCCCCTCCACTCTTTTTTCGTGATGGGAGACAATCGTGATTCCAGCCTCGACAGCCGCTTCTGGGGGTTCGTGGATAAAAAAGCCGTCGAGGGAAAGGCTCTGGTAATATATTGGTCCTGGAACCGGGATAAAACTTTGCCTCGGATGGGTCGGATGGGGAATATAATTCGCTGACCAACATCAAAAGGGGGAGAAAAAATGCACCTTAAACGCGGGACCTGGATCTTCTTATTTTTTCTCTTACTAGTTGCTTTCGCCGGCCTGAAATTCGGTCCTCCCTATATCCGTTATATA
The DNA here is from genome assembly GCA_026388615.1 of Pseudomonadota bacterium. Taxonomy (GTDB): domain Bacteria; phylum Desulfobacterota; class JAPLJL01; order JAPLJL01; family JAPLJL01; genus JAPLJL01. Next base: position 3,234 of record JAPLJL010000007.1, read on the forward strand.
CAGTTTAATTACCTTCTTCACAATGAAGCCAGTGATGCTCTCAGATTGACCAACGAAGAAATAAGGCATGACATTCTCACTAAAATTGAGGAATTGAATCTGCCGATCGATCCGGATAATGTGGTCTTTATCGAGCAGAAGAAAAATGGTCTGGAAAACGAACCCTACGTTTTGCTCGAACGGGGAAAGGACTACTTCTCCATCACTTCGGAATACCAGGTGACCGTCCATTTAGTCGGTAAATATGAACACGTCCTGAACTTTTCCCCGGAAATTTATGCGGAGATTTCGGCGGGAAAGTAATAAAATCACCGGTCCCGGACAGGATGCTCATGACCCAGAATAAAATCATTGACGCGGAAGGGATCGAAAGGATTCTCCGCCGGATTGCGCACGAGATCTCCGAAAGAAACCAGGGCACCCGAAACCTGGCTCTGGTCGGGATCCCAACCGGCGGCGTTCACCTGGCCTACCGTCTGTCCCGGATCATCAAAGAAATGGAAGGCAACCAGGTCGAGACCGGGGAACTGGACACCACCCTTTACCGGGACGACCTCCCCCTCAAAGGACCGATCTACCGCTTGAAACGGACCGATATCCCCTTCGACCTGAACGGCCGCCGGGTGATCCTGATTGATGACGTGCTCCAGACCGGCCGCACCATCCGGGCCGCCCTGGACGCGATTACCGACTTGGGCCGCCCCCGGAATATCCAGTTGGCGGTCCTGATCGACCGGGGCGGCCGGGAACTCCCGATCCAGGCCGATTATACCGGCAAACTCGTTACCCCCACCGGCAACGAGGAAATCGAAGTCAGGCTCCGGGAAAGCGATGGAGCGGATGAAGTGATCGTTCGGGAAAAGAAACCGGACGAAAAACCCAAGGGTTAAGGATCTGACGGAAAAACTTATGACGTTAAAATCCCGCCACCTGCTGGGATTGGAAAGCCTGACTCGGGCGGAAATCGAGCATTTCCTCGATACCGCCGGGTCCCTGAAAGAAATTTCCTCCCGGGACATCAAAAAAGTCCCCACCCTCCGGGGCAAAACCGTAATCAACCTCTTTTTCGAAGCCTCCACCCGCACCCGCACTTCCTTCGAGATCGCGGCCAAGCGTCTCTCGGCCGACACGATCAATTTCAGCGCCTCGAATTCGAGCGTAACCAAGGGGGAAACCCTGATCGACACCGCGAAAAACATCGAGGCCATGCGGCCCGACCTGGTGGTGATCCGGCACCCCGCCTCCGGCGCCCCCGAGCTCTTAACCCACTGGGTGGACCTTCCCATTATTAATGCCGGGGACGGCTCCCACGAACACCCGACCCAGGGCCTGCTCGACCTTTTCACCGTCCGGGAGAAAAAGGGGAAGATTGACGGTTTGACCCTCACCATCATCGGGGACATCACCCACAGCCGGGTGGCCCGCTCCGATATTTACGGTTTCCAGAAAATGGGGGCCCGGGTCCGGGTCTGTGGCCCGCCCACCCTGATTCCCCCCGGGATTGAATCCCTGGGCGTGCAGAAATTCACCCGCTTGGAACCCGCCCTGGAAGGCGCGGACGTGGTGATGGTTTTAAGAATCCAGCTCGAACGTCTGGCGACTCCCCCCTTCCCCAGCCTGAGGGAATATTCCCGCCTCTTCGGGATCAACCTGGAGCGGCTTCGCCGTCTGAAACCGGGCTCGATTATCATGCACCCGGGTCCGATCAACCGGGGAGTGGAAATTTCCCCCGAGGTGGCCTACAGCTCCAGCTCCGTTATTCTCGACCAGGTGGAAAACGGGGTGGCGGTGCGGATGGCCGTGCTTTACCTCCTATCGGGGAGGGGAACCGAAACTCGGCCAACCGAAAAAGAGCTTTTGACTGATCGCAATATCCAAATGTGATGGTGAAGGGAGCCTGGGTAGGAGGAATGCTTTTAAGTCATCCGTCATCCCTGCGACTTGTCCCGAGCCCAATCGAGGGAAAGCAGGGATCCAGGGACTTCCGAGAAAAACTGGATTCCCGCTTCCCTCCCCTCCGGCCTGTAAGCCCTACGGGCTGGAAGCGGGGCAGTAGGCCCTACCCTCCCTCCGGGCTGGAGGCCCCTACCCTCCGGCCTGTAAGCCTACGGGCTGGAAGCGGGGCTGGAAGCGTGGGCCGGAGGCCGCGGGAATGACAATAAAGGGAACGCTGGTAACTTAATCACTGGGAATTAAGTATATAATTCATTGTTAATTTTATGAACCAAACCACCAAGCTGATCCGCGGCGGGAGGATCCTGGATCCGGCCTCGGGCCGGGACGGGATTTTCGACCTCCTGATCCAGAACGGGCAGATCGCCCGGATCGATCCCCAGATCGCCCCTCCCCCCGGCACGGAAATTATCGACGCCACCGGGCTCCTGGTGGTCCCGGGACTGGTCGACATTCACACCCATCTCCGGGAACCGGGATACGAATACAAGGAAACGATTCTTACCGGTTCCAAAGCGGCCGCCGCCGGGGGCTTCACCAGCCTGGCCTGCATGGCCAACACCGATCCTCCCAACGACAACTCCTCGGTCACCGAATTCATCCGGGAACGGGCCCAGGAAGCCGGGCTGGCCAATATTTACCCCGTGGGCGCCATTTCCAAGGGGCTGAAAGGGGAAAGCCTGGCGGAAATCGGTTCCATGGTAGCCTCCGGGATCGTCGCGGTTTCCGACGACGGCAACCCGGTGATGAACAGCGGCCTGATGCGCAATGCCCTGGAATACACCCAAATGTTCGACCTCCCCGTAATCTCCCACTGCGAGGATCTGGGCCTTTCCCAGGGCGGGCAGGTCAACGAAGGGCTGGCCTCCCTGCGCACCGGGCTGGCCGGCATCCCCGCGGAGGCGGAGGTGTCGATGGTCGTCCGGGACCTCCTGCTCGCCCGCCTGACCGGGGGAAAGCTCCACCTCGCCCATATCTCCACCGCCCGGGCGGTGGATGCCATCCGGGCCGCCAAGAACCTGCCCGCCAAGCCGTGGGCAGAGGTCAAGAAGGCCCTGGGCCTCTAGCCCATGCCCTACCG
>JAPLJL010000288.1 GCA_026388615.1 Pseudomonadota bacterium
GATGCTGATGGTGCACCGGAAGAAGAAATAAAGGTCATAGGTCATAGGTTATAAGTTTTAAATATGAACCCATCACCCATGACCTACGACCCAAAACCGAACAGGAAATTAATCAGTTGATCGAACAGGAGGAAGGAAGAGATGGATAACGAAGGAAGAATGCATTACGGGGATCTCCAGGTCGGGGAAGAGTTTGTTTCCCAGGGAAGGACCGTGACCGAAGCCGACGTGGTCAACTTTTCCGGGCTTTCCGGGGACTTCAACCCCCTCCATGTGGACGCCGAGTACGGGCGGAACAAGACGATTTTCGGGAAGAACATTGCCCACGGGCTCCTGGGGGCGGCCATCATGTCGGGCCTGGGCTCGGTCAGCCCGTCCCTGGCCGAATCCGGATACGTGAACATCGATTGGCGCTTTTCGGCCCCCATCTTTTTCGGCGACACCGTGGTCCTCTATAACAAGGTGGCGGAAAAATTGCCCCCGGAGGGAAACGCGGGGAAAGTCGTGTTCGAGCGCAAGCTCAAGAACCAGAAGGGCGAAGTGGTCCAGGAAGGAAAATTAACAATTTTGGTAAAGCTATAGAATTACTAATGACTAATTTCTAATGTCTAATCAAATCCCAAACTTTAATAACCAAACCCGATATCGGAAATCATGCTTAGGTTTTTGATTGGTCATTTGAGATTTGGCATTGGTCATTGATTAGAAATTCGTCATTAGAAATTAGACATTTCCATTAAAGAAAGCGGAGATTCTCTTGTCGCAGAAGATAAAACGACCTCTGGAAGATCTTAGGATTCTCGAGCTGACCCAGGTAATCGCCGGCCCCTCTGCCGGGATGATTCTCGGAGACCTGGGGGCGGAGATAATCAAAGTGGAGTCCCCGGAGGGGGGAGATTCCTCCCGTTCGGCCCCACCCTATTTCGTGCACGGGGACAGCGTGTATTTTCAGAGCTTCAACCGGAATAAGAAATCCATTATCCTCGATCTCAAGAAGGAGAAGGGCAAGGAGATATTCCGGGAACTGGTCCGGAAATCCGACGTGGTTATGGACAACCTCCGGGCGGGAGTCCTGGAAAAACTCAAACTGGATTATGAAAACCTGAAGAGGATTAACCCCCGGATCATCTGCTGTTCGATCACCGGCTACGGGCTGAACAGCCCCTTTCGCGATCTTCCCGCTTTCGACCTCATGCTCCAGGCCCGGGGTGGGGGAATGAGCCTGACCGGCGAGCCGGGAGGGGTTCCCCTCCGAATGGGGATCTCGATCGTGGATCACGCCGCGGGCATGCTTGCCGCCACCGGGATTCTGGCGGCGGTTCATCACCGGGAAAAAACCGGGCAGGGACAGCTGGTGGACATTCCCCTTCTGAATACTATGGTTTCCCTCCTGACTTATAACGCCGGCTATTACCTGCATTCCGGGAAGGTGCCGGGCCCGGCGGGCTCAAGCCACGCTTCCTTCGTGCCCTATGCCGCTTTCCGGACCAAAACCCGCTGGATTGTGCTGGACGCCCACCTGCCCAAATTCTGGGATTCGCTCTGCCGGGCGCTTTCCCGGCCCGACCTGATCTCCGACCCGAAATTCTGCGACAATGAATGCCGGTTGAAAAACCGCGAGGAAACCATGCAGGTCCTCCAGGGCATCCTCCTGACTCGCCCCGCCGAGGAGTGGCTTCCCGAGCTCGAAAATAACGGAGTTCCCTGTGCCCCGATCAACGCCCTCGACCAGGTGTTTTCCGACCCAGCGGTTCTGAACCAGGAAATGCTGATTGAGACCGAACATCCCCGAGGGGGAAAACTCCGCCAGGCGGGAAACCCGATCAAGATGTCCGAAAACCCCGGGAAAACCTTCGCCCCGCCCCCGATGCTCGGCCAGCACACCGGGGAGATCCTGAAAAACCTCCTGGGCTTTTCCGAAGAAAAAATTCAGGAACTTCGGAAAGAAAAAGTAATTTAAGAACTTCGTCCCTTTTTATCAAAGAACCCGTTGCCTATAATTTTTTCTGTCATTCTGAGCCCTTTCAAGAACAGGGCGAAGCATCTCTCTTTCCTCGGAGAAATCCGAAAACCAGATCCTTCTCCCGCCAGGGGCGGGATCAGGATGGCATCTCGAGGGCTTTGTCACGGTCTTTTGTAAATAAATTGAGCAGTTAATGAAATGACGATGATTTCCCCACTGCGTAAATTTCTGACATTAGGCCTGGGCTTCCTGGCCCTGGGGGCTTCGTTTGCCTGCGGGAAAAATGAGATGTCCGATCTCCCCGAGATCAAAGCCCGGGGAACTCTCCGGGTTTTGACCAGGAATAATTACAGCTGTTTTTTTCTTTACCGGGGGGAGGAGCGGGGTTTCGAATACGAGCTGGCCCGGAAGTTCGCGGAAGAGCTGGGGGTGAAGATCGAGGTGGTGATCCCCCCGAAAGAAAGCGATCTCATCCCCTGGCTCCGGGCCGGGAAGGGAGACCTGGTGGCCGCTTCGGTCCCGCTCGAGGTCCGGTCCGCCCGCGGGGTAGCCTCAAGCCGCCCCTACGATTTCACCCGGGTGGCAGTGGTGGTCCGGAAGGATAACGAGGCCCTGAAATCCGTACTCGACCTCCCGGGGCGCCAAATCTGGGTCCGGAAGGACATGCACCTCCAGGAACATGTGCAGGCCCTGAACCGGAAACTCAAGGGAAAGATCGAGATCGTTCCGCTCCCCAGCGAGTTTGATCTCGAGGATGTGCTGGTTCTGCTTTCCGAAGGCAAGATCGACGCCACCGTGGCTTACAGCCACGTAGCCGAGCTGGAAATCAAGTACCATCCCAACCTGAAGATCGCCTTCGAAATCTCCCCCGACCTTCCCCTCTCCTGGCTGGTCCGGAAAAATTCCCCGGCCCTGCTCGAAGCGACCAACCGTTTCTGGGAGAAAGCCTACCGCTCGATGTTTTACAACATGCTCATGCGGAGATACTACGTCTACTCCCTGGCCCGCTACCGCCGGGCTCACTGGGAGATGAAGGACAAGGGACGGATCAGCCCCTACGACCGCCTGATCCGGAAATACGCGGAGAAAAACGGGTTGGAGTGGACCCTGCTCGCCTCTCTGATTTACGAGGAATCCCAATTTGACCCCGAAGCCGAGAGTTTCACCGGGGCACTCGGGCTCACCCAGCTGACCACGAACACGGCCTATGCCCTCGGGGTCTCCAACCCGGTGGAGCCGGAAGCCGCCGTCCGCGGCGGGGCGAAATACCTCCGCCAGCTCCGGGACAGTTTTGAAAACGTTCCCGAAGCGGAACGGATGAACTTTGCTCTGGCGGCTTACCTGGTCGGGACCGAGCATGTCCGCGCCGCCCAGGACCTGGCCTGGCAGAAAGGTCTCAATCCGAAGGGATGGATCGGGGGGATTCGGGAAACCCTGCCCCTCCTCGCGGAGAAGGAATATTATCAGAATACGAAAAGCGGCTATTGCCGGTGCGGGGCGGTGGTCGAATATGTCAAAAGCGTTCTCGACCGCGCCGAGATCTACCGGACCCTGGTCGAAATCGAGGAGCCGGAGTTTCCGGAAAAGCCGGAAGCTAAGGGAATCGCCGACCAAATGAAGGGAAAAATCTTTCCCCGTTCCCGCCGGACGGATTAAACAACCAAAAAAACAATTTTCTAAAGTCTTTTTAATGCCCCGATTTGTGAGCGGGATCAAAGTAAGTTTCTCCCCCTTGAGAGGGAAGGGAGGGGGGCTAGTTTAAATTTTGAAGGCCGCCTTGTCGGCGGGGTAATTTACCTGCGGGGATGCCGGGCCTCGGCGACGAGACTGATCCCGCCCCGGGGATTGAATTCGCCCCGGACCCGGGCCCGGACGGGGCGGGCGGCCCCGACCACGTCCTTTAAAATCCGGTTCACGGCGTTTTCGTTGAAGATCCCGAGATTGCGGTACGCGAGGAGATATTCCTTGAGCGACTTGAGCTCGAGGCAGAGCCGGGCGGGGGTGTAAACGATCGTGATCTTCCCGAAGTCGGGGAGGCCGGTGCGGGGGCAGATCGAGGTGAACTCCGGGATCTCGATGCTGATCTCGTAGCCCGGGAACTGATTTTCAAAACACTCGATCGCGGGCAGCTTTTCAGAAAGCCCGGAACGGGCGTGGGCTTCAGTATAAGTACGCTTCTTCATCGATATTTATTATCCGCTTTTTCTAACCACCAAACAACCGAGCCATCTTCTTTTTTGAGTGTTTGTCATTCCGGGCTTGACCCGGAATCCAGCCTTTTAAATCTGGATTCCCGTTTTCGCGGGCATGACAGCGTAAAAACCAAATTCCGCAATCTACAATCGTCATTCGTCAATCGTCATTTATGCTACGACTCCTTTTTCCCGCAGGGCCTGGATCTCCTTTTCCGAGTAGCCGACCGCTTTCATCGCTTCGTCGGTATGCTCGCCCATCTTGGGGCCGACCGAGCGGATCTCGGGCGGGGTGGCCGAGAGCTTGAAGGGGCTCGCGATCTGCTTCTGCGGCGATCCGTCCGGCTTCTTCACCTCCACCACCATTTTCCGGGCCCGGATGTGGGGATGCTCGCACATCTCCCCCATGTTCAGGACGGGTTCGACACAGGCGTCCAGCTGGGCGAAAATATCGATCCATTCCTTCTGGGTTTTGGTGGCGAAAACCTTCCGGAGTTCGGCCTTGAGCTCGACCGTTTCCTCCGCGTCCACGTTCTGCCGGGTCTTCAGGTCCTCCCGGTCCAGGCCCTTACAGAGGTCGGCGTAGAACTGGGGCTCGATCGAGCCCACGCTCATGAAGCGGCCGTCCTTGGTCTCGTAGTAGTCATAGAAATGAACGCCGCCGGCCAGGAAGACGTCCTCCGCCCCCGGGTTTTCTCCCCCGACCAGGAAGAGGGGAGTGTGGTGGGTGAGCCAGGAGACGGCCCCGTCGGTCATGGAGACATCGATATACTGCCCCTCTCCAGTTTTTTCCCGGTGGATGAAGGCGGCCAGGATCGCGACCACCGCCTGGTAAGATCCTCCCCCCACGTCCGCGATCTGGACAACTTGGGGAAAAGGCCGCTCGCCCTTCCGGTGGGAGCAACTCGGGATCGAAGCGGTGGAGAGGTAGTTGATGTCGTGGCCGGCCCGGTCGCGGTAGGGGCCGGTCTGCCCGTAGCCGGTGATGGAACAGTAAATCAGCCGGGGATTTTCCTTTTTCAGGGTCTCGTAGCCGACCCCGAGTTTTTCCATCACCCCAGGGCGGAACTGCTCGATCATGACGTCGTAGACCCGGACCAGCTTTTTCACCAGTTCGGCCCCTTCCGGGAATTTCAGGTTGATCCCGATGGACTTCTTGTTGCGGTTGATGACATGGTGCATGGAGGAATCGCCACCGTCATAGGGCGGGGCGAAACGCATCAGGTCGGGGCGGCTCGGGGCCTCGACCTTCAGAACCTCGGCGCCCAGGTCGCCGAGGATCATCGTCCCAAAGGGCCCGGGGAGCAGGGCGGAAAAATCCAGAATTTTCATTCCTTTCAGGGGTCCGGCCATAAATCACCTCCGATTTAAAAAGTTTGTCTGGTTTCTCTGGTTTCTTTAGTTTCTTTGGTTTAACCCGAAACCAGAAACCCGAAACTCGAAATTTCTTTTCGCCTGCGGGATTGATCATAAATAAAAGGAAGAAAAATGAAAAGAGAGAGGAAAAAACTCCCCCTCACCAGTAAAGGCAAGGGAACAGAAGTTTCACCCAAAAAATTGTGAGACTCGGTTATTACCTGGCGGGCACGGCGAGGCCGGAAGCCTCCGCCCGGGCCTGGACCCGATCGCGGGAAAGGGCTTCCATCCCTGCTATTCTGTTAAAGAAAAGGCGAGCATAAATAAAGAAATGTATTAAGTTTCAAAACTACTGGAAAAAAGTTATTTTTGGATTATCATATGACCATTATTTCCATATCAATGCAGTTTTTTCGAAACTAAGGAGGTGAAAAAGTGGGACTTTACAACGCCGATGATATTAAGTTCCTGTTGACGCTCCGGGGTATCTGTATTGCCTACCGCCTGGGAAAGCTGGTTTCCCCCGAGGTGAGAAAAATATCGATGGAGAACGATCTGATCGCCCAGTTCAAGGCGGAACGGGAGAATATCGGGCGGTATTTCATTCTCCGGGGCGGGACGCTCGAGAGCCGGCGGGGGATTCA
>JAPLJL010000126.1 GCA_026388615.1 Pseudomonadota bacterium
TCCTCCGTCCTCAATATTGCGTCCCCCTCCATTTTGCGCTCATCCACGGTTTTAATATACCGTTTGCATTTTTCGCAGACGTCCACCCGGTAGGGACTTTCCCCCTTGATTTGGAAGAACCGCAAATCGCGGGGATTGGAGTTACCGCAATAAGGGCACTCCACCCTCCGGAACACCCAAAGAGTGTCGCAAAGCGAGCAAGCCAGGATTCGTTTGCCCTGCTGGCGTTCGAGCTTGGCCATCCGGGGTTCGTTGCCGCAGACGGGGCAGGATCCCCGTAACCACGCGGCAGAATACTTTCCGGGGAGCCCCTCCGCCTGGGCCGAGAGAAAAATCCGGGCCAGGTTCTCCGCGAAAAACACCAGGAGCTCCGGGGCCAGGCCGGTCGCGGCGGAGGTTTTTTTGAAGTATTCGGCATCGCCGGACGCGATTTTCCGCACCAGCTCGGCGAGTTCGATTCCTCCTCCTTGCCGGAGATCATCCAGCTTCCGGAGTTCCTCCTCCCCGGCCGCTTCGTGTTTTTTTACCATCGCTAAAATCTCTTCAAAAACCATTCCCAAAAAATTCTCATCCGGCTTCAGGGCCTCGGCCTCCAGCCAGGGAAGACCTTGTTTCAGCCTTTCCTCGGCCTGATCCGGGTCAGCACCCGTTTCCGCCCGGAGCCCCCGGTTTTTTGCGGCGAACCGGGACTGGATTTCCATGATCCCGCTCTGGAATTCGCTGAACTCCCGGGAAAGATTATTTTCCATGCCTGTCGGTTTTTCCTTCCGGGTTCTTTCCCAAATCCGCCCTCCGGAAAAAAGCCAACCCCAACCCGCCCAGCATTCCCAGATAAGTCAGCGGCTTGAAAAGCCCGGCCACGGTGAACGCCTTCGGGGAAGTCCGGGCCGCGGCCAGCCGGGCCTTTTCCGTCCGGGTGAAATCAGCCTGGGCGAGCGAGTATTTTTCCGGAGCGTATAAAAGCAGCCAGAAATTGTTGTAATCAATGCCGGGGTAAATATTCGCCTCGGGATTGGCCGCCTGGATCACCGCCAGCCGGGCCATGGCTTTGTCCACCATTTCGGTCTTGTCCCCGAACTGGATCGCCCCGGGAGGACAGGTCTTGGCGCAGGCCGGGCTCTTTCCTTCCTTGACCCGGTCGATGCAGAATCGGCATTTGAAGGCCCGGCGGATATCCCCGTCGAATTTCGGGATCCCGAAGGGGCAGTATTCCGCGCACTGCTTGGCGCAGTCCCCGCATTTCTCCACGTTATAGTAGACCCCGCCGGTTTCGTCCTTGACGATCACGCCCGGGACCGGGCAGCCCTCCTGACAGGGGGGGTTCTTACAATGGCGGCAGCGGTCCGGGGTGAAAAACCATTTCATCTTGCCGTCCGAATCGGCTTCTTCCTTGAACCTGACCAGATTCCAGGTCTGGTGGGAAAGATCGCCCGGGTTCTGGTAGGAGCCGGAAAACTTGTATTGAAACTGCACGGAACCCGCCACATTTTCCGCCGGGAGCTCCGCGGGAAGTCCCCACCATTGCTTGCAGGCTACCTGGCAGGCCCGGCAGCCGATGCATTTTGAGGTATCGATAAAGATTGCTTTCTCTGTCATTTTTCCTCCCTTAAATCTTTTCGACGTTACAGAGAAACGCATTGTAGTCCGGGATCCGGGTATTCACATCGCCCACCGATGGGGTCAGAATGTTGGCGATGTCGCCCTTGGCGATCCCGGCATAGCCATAATGCAAGG
>JAPLJL010000325.1 GCA_026388615.1 Pseudomonadota bacterium
GCCGCCTCCGCATTTTTTATCGATTGTTCAACCACCTGTTTTACAAAGCCTCGAAATTCGCGCATTTCCACGAATACCTTCTCCGCCTGCTCGGCCTGTTTGGAAGCCCCCGTAGCGATGTTTCCAATCGAACGGGCCACCTCCCGGCTGGAAGTAGCCATCTCTTCCGCCGTCGCGGAAAGGTTCTGGGCGGATTCCGAAACCTGGAAAGCGGACTGCCGGAACCGGCCGACCAGATCCTTAAGGTTTTCCAGCATCCGGTTCAAAGCCCGGGCCAGCTCGTCGCTTTCATCCTCAAAAACGCGGGGCTTAATCTCAACCTTGCAATCCAGGTCTCCCCCGCTGATTTTCTCGGCCACGGAAACCAACTTTCGGAAATTCCTGGGCAGGTTGCGGGAGATAAACCAACTGATGGTAAACCCGGCCAGGATCGCCGCGAATACCGAGCCCAATTCTTTCCAGGTCCCTTCCACCCCCGCCCAATCGAAGACGTAAGGAATGATCACCACCACCCCGATCACGACCAGGAATCCCAGGATAAATTTATTTCCGATCTCGATCCGCATCCTCATCTCCCACCCATTGTTTCGGGTCTCTGGTCTCTAGTCTCTGGTTTATTGTTCAATACTTAAAACCTTTTTCCTCTCTTTTATTTCAACTCGAAACTGGAGACCGGAGACTAGAGACTTTCTTTAGTCATTCCGCAATCCGCAATCCGAAATCCGCAATTTATATCGCCTGTTCTTCCCTGTTTTCTTCCTCGACCTTCACCCCCGAGGACTTCATGATCCGGCGGAAATTGCTCCGGTCGAGCTCGGCCTTTCGGGCCGCCTCGGACATGTTCCCGTCCGCCTGAGAAAGCAGGCGGCCAAAATAAACCTGGTGAAACCTGTCCAGAGCCTGGGACTTGGCTTCCTTGTAGCCCAGGTTGACCAGTTTTTCCCAGTCCTCGTCTCCCCGCAGGGGCTTGAGTTCCCGGCTCAGGATCGCGGGCGGGAGATCGGAGGGAAGAATCATCTCTCCTTTTTGCACGATCACCGCGTGCTCGATCGCGCTGGCCAGTTCCCGGACATTGCCGGGCCAGGGGTAATCGAGAATTATTTTCATGGCCTCGGGAGATATCTGTTTTTGCTCGGGACCGATTTTCCGGCAGGAGCGCGTTAAAAAATGACGGGTGAGAATGGGGATATCATCCGCCCTTTCCCGGAGCGGAGGGAGGTGGAGAGTCACCACGCTCAACCGGTAGAAAAGATCTTCCCGGAATTTCTTTTCGGCTACGGCCCGGGAAAGGTCCTTATTGCTGGCGGCGATAACCCGGACATCCACCTTGATGGATTCGTTCCCGCCGACTCGCCGGATCTCCCCTTCCTGGAGGGTCCGGAGCAGTTTGGCCTGGACCGTGAAGGGTATTTCGGCCACCTCGTCCAGGAAAATCGTGCCCCCGTTAGCCGCCTCGAAAAATCCGGCCCGGCGGGTATTGGCCCCGGTGAACGATCCTTTCTCATGACCGAAAAGCTCGCTCTCGAAAAGGCTCTCGGTAATCGCGGAACAATTAAAGGGAATGTAGGGTTTACTCTTTCTCGGGCTCAGGGAATGCAGGGCCTTGGCCACCAGCTCCTTGCCTGTCCCGCTCTCCCCCTGGATCAGAACGGTGGTATCGGTAGCCGCCAGCCTTTCGGTCAGCTGGTAGACCGGCAGCATTTTGGGGCTCTGCCCGATCAGGCCGGCGAATGATTCCGGCCTTCCCGCCTCCGCCTCGAGCTTCTGGGTTTTTAAGACCAGGGCGCGGTGTTCGAGGGCCTTTTCTACCGAGATACTGACCTTCTCGATCGGGTCGAAAGGCTTGGTCAGGAAATCGTAAGCCCCCAGGCGCACCGCTTCAACCGCCTGTTCCATCGTCCCGAAGCCGGTCATCATGATCACCTCGATCTCGGGATACTGCAGGCGGACCCGCCGGAGCACCTCCATTCCCGAGGGTCCGGGCATTTTCAGGTCAAGCAGGATCACGGAGACCCGGTCGGGATCGGCTTCCAGGTATTTCAGGGCCTCGTCACCCCGCCGGGCCAGCTGCGTCTCGTGCCCGGACGAGGAAAGCGCCCGGTTAAGCACCTTTAAGATGGCCTCTTCGTCATCTACCACCAGAACGACAGGCCTAGAGAATGAAGATTGCGGATTGCGGATCGCGGATTGCGGATTGGGAGGGATATGGTTTCTGATTTCCCTCCGGGCCGTAGGCCCTAACGGGCCGGAGGCGAGTTTCGAGTTTAACTCGGGCACAGCCGAGAGGTTGGTCTTTTCCCTGTTGTTTTGTTCAGCTGCCGATCTGTTGGACTGCTGGTCTTTAGTCATTTTTTCCATCTCTCCCCCGGGTTTTATCCTTACTGGTCAACTGATCCAATTTACGATTGCGGATTGATGATTGCGGATTGCGGATTGGAAGCAACATGAGTTAACGCGTTTCGTTGAGTTCATCTCGCAACCTGGATTCCCGTTTGCACGGGAATGACGTTATGATTTTTCATTCGTCTTTTTTTCTTTGGTTTTCATTCCGCAATCTACAATCCGTTTACCCTGTAAGGGCATTCCGCAATCATTCTTTTTCCCTGGCCTTTCAATCCGCACTCCGCAATCCGTTTGTACTGTTGGCTTGGTTTTCATTCCGCAATCCGCATTCCGCAATCCGCAATTCTCTCGGACCCTATTTTTTCCTATCCAGTCCGAGGGAAACCTGGAACCCCCTGATCGCGTCCCTCCCCCGAAGGCACGCGCTTTCAATCTCCTTGAGCTCTTCAACCGGAGCCCCCTCCTCCTTTTGAGATAAAATCAGCTGGGTATTGGCGAGAATGGCGCAGAGGATGTTGTTAA
>JAPLJL010000403.1 GCA_026388615.1 Pseudomonadota bacterium
AGGGCGCGGGTTTTACGATCATGGGTCTGGGCATGATCGACCCGGCTTTTAAAATCATGGAAATCCCCTTTCTTCTGCAGAATAACGAGGAAGTTGATTTCGTGGTGAATAAGATGAAACCCACCTTCACCCGGATGCTGGAAGCCAGGGGTTTTGTCCTGGCCGGGTTTCTGGACGTGGGCTTCGTTTATATTTTCACCAAGGAACCCATCACCTCCCTGGACCAGCTCTCCAGGTTCAAGATGTGGTCCTGGGCCGGGGAACCGGTGTCGGAGGCCTTCCTCAAGCGGGCCGGGTTCGTCAACCTGATTCCCACCCCGTTGACCGAGACCCTGACCGCCCTTCAAACCGGGATGGTCAATTCCTTTTTTGTCACCCTCTACGCCGGGGTCGGCCTGCAATGGAATACCCAGGCCAAGTACATCTCCAACTTCAACTTCGGCTATACCCCGGCGGCGATCCTGATGGACAAAAAATTCCTCGATTCCCTGCCCCCGGAATTCCAGAAAATCATCATGGACGCCTGGAGCCAGAACCTTCCCGAGCTGATCCGCCTGACCCGGATTGAGAACGAAAAAGCCTATAAATCCATGCTCACGCGGGGAATCAAGGTCGGCAACACCCCGCCCGAGATGATTGAGGAAATCCAGAAACGTATTCTTCCCCTCCGCACCGAGCTGGTCGGGAAATATTATCCCGACTACCTCCTGGCCGGGATCCAGAGCGCTCTGAATGAGTTCCGGATCAATAAAGGAACCAAATAATTACCGATTTCTGATTAATATCTGGTCACGCTGAAAAGCTGGAAATCCAATGAAGCTCCCCGCGGCAAGACCGCGGGGTATCTTACTTAAAAGAATTCGTAAGTTTTTGATTGTCATTCCCGCGTAAGCGGGAATCCAGAAAAAGAAAGCAACTGGATTCCCTGGCCGACACGAGCCAACGGCTCGGGCAGGCCGCATCAAGTGCGGAATGACGGAAATAAGGTGCCCCCGCAGCAAGACCACGGGGAATTGCAAGTTAAATTGTGAATATTTTTAGAGGAGGAAAATAATGCCCATCAAACCCGGAATATATAAGAGTTCGTTTCCCTGCCGAGCATTCCCGTTCTTTCTTGTTCTCCTCCTGCTTCTCATCCCTCTGACCTCCTTCGCTCAGGACAAATCCAAACCCTATGTGCTCAAGTGGGGCACGATCGCCCCGGAAAATACCAATTGGGGAGACGCCATCAACAAGGCCTCCCGTGAAATCGAAAAGCAAACCAACGGCCGGGTAAAAATGGTCTGGTATTTTGGAGCGGTCATGGGTGATGAGCCGGATATGATCAGGAAGCTGAAGATCAACCAGCTGCAGGGACTGGCCCTTCTCTCCGTCGGCCTTTCCAAGCTCGCCCCCGAGATGATCGCCTTTTCCCTCCCCGACCTTTTTCAAAACTACCAGGAAGTGGACTGTGTCTTCGAACGGGCCTGGCCCCTGGTCGAAAAGGTGATGGCCGAAAAGGGCTTCGTGGTCTTCGGGCGGGCGGACGTAGGGTTCAGCGTTTTATTCAGCAAAAACGACCTGCGCAATTTAAATGACTTTAAAAAGGCCAAGTTCTGGACCTGGGAGGGGCTGGAGGTGGATAAGGCCGCAGCCCGGCTTTTCGGGGTGGACAAATTAACCCCCCTCGCGCTGCCCGAAGTCCTTACGGCCCTGCAGACGGGGATGGTGGACACGGTTTATGCCACCTACTACACCTCCATCGCCCTGCAATGGAACACCCAGATAAAATACATGACCGATACCACCCAATTCGGCGGAGCCTATGCCCCCGCGATGCTGATCCTGAAAAAAGACCTGTATGATTCCATGCCCCCCGACCTGCAGAAAATTATCAGGGAAACCACCGGCAAGCTCATGCCCCCCCTCCGGGAACAGCTCCGCCAGGACGAGGAGAACGCGATGAAGTCCCTGCTCAAGCGGGGAATCAAGATGA
>JAPLJL010000140.1 GCA_026388615.1 Pseudomonadota bacterium
GTTTTTCCAATTCCATGGTCGGCATCGTCCATTCCATCGCCCACGCCTGCGGCGGGGTGGCCCGGATTCCCCACGGGTTGGCCAATTCCATCCTCCTGCCCTGGGGGATGGAGAACAACCTCGAGAAAGCCGGGGCCGTCATCGCTGAACTCGCCCCCTGCCTGGGCGCGTCGACGAAAGGCTCCCCCCTGGACCAGGCCAAGGCCTGCATCCAGGCCGTCCGCGACCTTCAGAAACGATTGAAAGATTTAAGCGGTTTACCCACCACCCTGAGCCAGGCCGGGGTTAAGAAGGAACAGAATGAGGCCATCGCCAAGGCGGCGATCAACGACGGCTCCGCCACCTACAACCCGGAGGATGTGACCATCGAAGTCGTGATGAGAATCCTGAACAAGGCTTTTTAATTTTTGCGGATCTTCAAAATATCAGGGCGGCTTTTCAGCCGCCCTATTTTTTTGTCTAGAATATTTGCCGAAAGCTGCTTATTCCACCGTCACGCTCTTGGCCAGGTTGCGGGGCTGGTCTACGTCCGTCCCCCTGATGACCGCAATGTGATAGGCCAGAAGCTGGAGGGGAATGATATTTAACAGCGGCTGCAGTTCCTCCAGGGTGCGGGGAACCGTGATGGTCTCCTCGGCCCGCCCGGCCACCTCCTGGTCCCCCTCATTGACAAGAGCGATGATCCGTCCGCCCCGGGCCCGGGCTTCCTCGATATTGCCCCGGATCTTGTCCCTTCCCTCTCCGTGAGTAACCAGGGTAAGCACCGGCATATCCTGGTCGATCAGGGCGATGGGACCGTGCTTCATTTCTCCGGCGGGGTAGCCCTCGGCGTGGATGTAGGAAATTTCCTTGAGTTTCAGCGCCCCTTCCAGCGCCAGGGGATAATTGATCCCGCGCCCGAGATAGAGGAAGTTCCGGAAACCGAAATATTTCTGAGCGATGGCCTGGATCCGGGAATCGAGATCGAGGCAATTCTTCATCAGGTGGGGAATCTTTAAAAGCTCCTGGAGCTTGGCATTGATCTCGGCCGGGGGGAGCAGGCCCCGGTCCCGGGCGAAGGCCAGGGCCACCAGGTAGAGCGCGACGATCTGGGTGGAAAAGGCCTTGGTCGAGGCGACCCCGATCTCAGGCCCGGAGTGGGTATAAAAGGTGTAATCCGCCTGCCGGGTGATCGAGCTCCCCAGCACGTTGCAGATCGCCAGGGTGGCGCAACCCTTGGCCTTTCCTTCTTTCAGGGCCAGGATGGTATCGGCGGTTTCCCCCGATTGAGAGATCAGGATCATCAGGGTTTCGGGGCCGATGACGGGATCGCGGTGGCGGAATTCCGAGGCCAGTTCTACCTCGGAGGGCAGGCGGCAGAAACGCTCGAAGTAAAACCTCCCGACCAGGCCGGCGTGATAGCTCGTACCGCAGGCGACCAGGAAAACCCGCTTGATCGCGCGGAGGGTTTCGCGCCGGTCATCCAGCCCTTCCAGGAAAATCTCCCCGCGTTCCGCGGAAATCCGGCCCCGGAGGGTATCCCCCACCGCCCGGGGTTGTTCGAAAATCTCCTTGAGCATGAAATGCTTGTAGCCGCCTTTTTCCGCCTGGGTAGGATCCCAGGAAATCGTGTGGATCGGGCGGGACGGGGACGCGCCGGACTGGGTTTCAATCTTAATCTGGCTCTGGGTCATTTGGACGAGGTCGCCATCCTCCAGGAAAATCACCTGCCGGGTGTAGGGAAGAATCGCGGGGGCGTCCGAGGCGACAAACATCTCCCCGTTCCCGAGACCTAGAATCAGGGGGCTCTGGTTCCGGGCCGCCAGCAGAATATCCGGATGCGACTCGATCAGGACCGCGAGGGCATACGAGCCCTCCACTTTGGCCAGGGCTTTCCGGAGGGCCTCCAGCGGCTTCAGGCCGGCCTGGAGATTCTCCGCGATCAGGTGAGAAAGGATCTCGGTATCCGTCTCGGAGCTGAAGAGGTGGCCGCGGGCCTTCAGCTCGCTTTTCAGGGTCAGGTAATTCTCGATGATCCCGTTGTGGACCACCGCCACCCCCTCATACTTGTGGG
>JAPLJL010000180.1 GCA_026388615.1 Pseudomonadota bacterium
GCCGGCCCGTCGGACAGCTTCGACGTGGAAATCTACGGACCGGATTACCAGGTCCTGGCCGGGATCTCACGGGAGATCCGTGAGGTCATGATGGCCACCGGCAACTACCGGTCGGTCTTCAACACCTTCCGCGAGCCCAAGGACGAGGTGCATTTCCTCCCCGACGCCTACCGGCGCTCGAAGTACGGGGTTCCCAACGCGGCCCTCGGCATGACCCTGCGCAACTCGATCGAAGGGGGGAAGGCCGGTGTCCTCCGGATGGGTGGAGAGGAGTACGAGCTGAAGGTCCGCCTGGAGGAGCCCGACCGGAACTCGGTGGAGGACCTGAAGGCCTACCAGGTGCCCACGGCCAAGGGGCCGGTGCCGCTTTCCAACCTGGGGACATTCCAGCGCGCCCGCGGGATCGCGAACCTGGCCCGGAAAGACAAGGCGCGGATGATCACGCTCCAGGGATACATCTCCAGAATGTCCCAGTCCGAGAACGCGGCCCTGATCAATGAGAAACTTAAGGATTTCAAGCTGCCGCCGGGGTATTACTACAAATTCGGGCGCACCGAGGAGATGCGGAAGGAGACGAGCGCAAATATCGGTTTCGCCTTCATCCTGGCGGTCATCCTCACGTACATGCTCCTCGCGGCCATCCTGGATTCGATGATCCATCCCCTTACGATCATGGCCGCGGTGCCCCTCGGCCTGGTCGGCGTGATCGTGGCCCTCTTTTTCAGCGGGACCACCTTGAACATCATGTCGATGATGGCCATCGTCATGCTGGTCGGAATCGTGGTCAACAACTCCATCCTGATCATCGACTATGCGATGCTGAACATACGCAACGATGCCGGGGACCTTGCCTTCTGCGTGCAGGACGCCTCGGTGGTCAAGTTCCGGGCGGTGATGATGACCACGCTGGCGGTGATCGTGGGGATCCTGCCCCAGCTCCCCCACGGCTCGGGCTCGGAGTTCATGCGCCCGATCGCGGTGGCCACGATCGGGGGGGTCGGAATTTCCGCCTTCTTCACGTTTTACACGATCCCGGCGCTCTTCCTGCTCGTGGAATCGTTTACCCAGAAGATCAAAAAGCGGTTAGGGATAAGCGAAATTGAGAGAATTACCTCGGATGGATGAGTTATACAGAAGCTCAAAGCTCATCCTCCTGCGCCAAGGCTTCGGAGGACAGGTAGGCAAAGAGCATAGCCTCCGGCCCGTAGGGCCTACGGCCCGGAGGGGGCATAGGGCATAGCGCAGTGGAGTTGCCCGATTTATCGGGCTAAGTAGATCAAAGCTTAAGGCTCAAAGGTCAAAGGTAAAGAGCATAGAGCAAAGGACACAGCGTTCATAGTGTCCATAGAGTCCATTGGGTCTCTCTGGTTTCCGAGCTCTGCGAGCCCGACGAAGCTTTAGCGAAGTCTGGGTTGGTTTTACCAAAAACCCAGGGGGGTTGGTTCTTCCTTCGACCCCGATGGGGGCTCAGGACGAGGACCCCAGAGGGGCGCGACACGAACTCTTCGGAAATCCGGCCCCGATAAACTCGACGATAAAGTATTTATCGATACAGGCTAGACCCTAATTGCCCCGGAGGGGCGGGTCAGCCTGCCGCAATTACGGCACGGCATGTATTAGTGCGCGGAGCGAAACCTACCCCCCAAAAAGAAAAAAAGGCTTCATTTCGTTATTAAGATTGTCAAAGGAGGAACATTCTTTCTCCGCAACCAATCTACGCCGAAGGTTTACTTAATCCGGAGCTTTTTCAGAATCTTACGGTTGAATTCCGCGGCGGCCGGGGTTCCTTCCTCCGGGGCCCAGGGGGCGAAGATTTTTTCGTCAACAGTGTAGGGACCCCGGGCGATTTCATAGAGCACCGTCCCGTTTTTAAGGGGGATGAAGGAGTGCCAGGCTTTCGGCGGGATTTCCACGCCCAGACAGCATCGGGAGTCGAGGATCACATGATCCTTAATGTTTCCCCTGGAATCGAATTCCAAGACCAGGGCCCGGCCTTTAATCAGGATGAAAGCTTCCCATTTGTCCGGAAGGGAATGCTGATGCGGCCGGAGATATGACCCTTTTTCCGCCGCGTTGAGAAAACGCTGAATGCCGTCGCTATAATCACGGTGAAAATTATAATTGCTCCTCTTCCTTTCCGATTTTTCCGCCTTTTTTGATACCTCGGAAATGAGCCGGTTGGTGATCTTCAGCATTTCGGCTTCTCAGCCCTCGGATTTATTCTCGGTATCCAGGCAGATTTCCAGCAGGCTTTCGTAATACTCCCGGAGCTTTTTTTCGCCGTCTCCGACAAAATTAACGAACTGGACCCCGAACCCTCCCGCCCGGGCCCCGTTGCTCAGCTTGAGCTGGTCGGCGGTCACGATGTGGACGATTTCCGAGATGACCTTGACCTCCTCCCGATTGGGCAATTCCAGGATCACCTCCAGCCGGGAGTGCAGGGGGAGATCGGATTTTCCCTGGATGAACATTCCGCCATAGCTGATATTTTCGGAGTATTCTTTCTTGAAGACCCGTTCCGTTCTGAAACTTACCTTCACCCGGGCCGGGATCCGGGGGGCCTTTCTCACCCCTTTGATCCCCTGAAGGCGGTTCGCAATGATGTCCAGGGCATGAGGCAGATCGTAGGCGCCGACGAATTTGATATCGGAGGTGAGGTTGCGTTTGTCGATCAAAAGATCTCTTCCGGCTTCCCCGAGTTTTTCCATCTCGATCAGATCGGCCGAGAATTTGTTTTTCCAGGGAAGGAACCACTTGAAATAGCCGGGGTGGAATTTGGCGGGATCGAACCGGAACAGGATCCCGAGACTGTCG
This sequence comes from Pseudomonadota bacterium, assembly GCA_026388615.1. Taxonomy (GTDB): domain Bacteria; phylum Desulfobacterota; class JAPLJL01; order JAPLJL01; family JAPLJL01; genus JAPLJL01. The sequence continues at coordinate 2,815 of JAPLJL010000180.1, forward strand.
CTGCCCACCCAGGTATGAAGCTGAATTTCGCGCAGGCTTTCGCGGGAAAATTTGGAACCGGCTTGCTTTAAGAAGTCACGGATGGCGGGAAAGTTGATCGTAAGATGAGGAACAATGAAGGCAAATTCGAAAAACTTTAATTCCTCCATAGAAAGTATTCTATCCCATTATTTTCAAATTAAAAAACCCAATGGGATTTTCTTTAAATCACGGGTGCAGAACTCCAGGGAGCGTGAAACGTTATCGTTGTTCTAGATAAGCCAGGTATTTGCGGGCCAGGTTGCCGTTGGCGGGACAGCCGCAGATGTAGGCGCCCACGAACCAGAGGGGGACGCCGAGGATATCCGGCCGGGTGTAGTGGTAGAGATCGAGTACGTTGATCATCGTCAGCTCGAGCAGGGGACCCAGGATGGCAGTCAGGGCAATCATATATACCCCGGCTCTGGTCCGGTCGAAAAGCCACCAGCACAGGAGCCCGGTCGACATGGTAAAAGCAAAGGTCCAGGCGTTGGAAATCCCCGTACTGGAGAGAAACGGCCCCGCGTAGAACTGGACGATGAAATACAAAATGCTGGCGAGGATAAATCCCCAGCTCGGATTGAAGCCTCCGACGGGTTTCTGGCCCAGCCGCCGGTCCCAGAGCGAATAACCGACCCAGAGGATGGCCCCGGCGACTCCGTACAGGCCCGGGATCCACCAACAGACCTCGAAGCCTCCCGATTTCCAAATCGGATGATGATAATGGAGAGAGTTGCTCAGGGGGTAAGCAAAATCGATCAGCTGCCCGAGCACGGCCCCGGACAGGAACCCCAGCCCCGCCAGACGAAGCAGGAGGGAAAACGACAATGGCACTTTGGGGGTCGGATTATCATTCATGGCATCCTCCGGTTTTCGTCTGCTCAGTGTATTAGTTCATAGGTCAAAGGTCAAAGGTCATAGGCAAAAAGCATAGAGCAGAGGGCAGAGGGCATGGCGCACGGAGCAGGGAGCAAAGCGCATAGCACCAAAAGCCTAAAAGTTAAGAAGCCTAAAAGTAAAAAGCGAGATTCTTCGCCATCCAGCCTTCGCCAAAGCTTCGGCGGACAGGTAGGCTCAGAATGACAAATTTAAACGGCCGTCGACAGTCGATCTTGTCCGAGCGAAAGCCACCCCCAAAAAATAGAAAACTGAAATCGCAAATCGCAAAGAGCAAGGAGCGTGGAGCGGAAAGCAGAGAATGCTTTTCATAAAAAAGGGGGGCTTTCGCCCCCCTGGTTCTTCTTCTTTTCTGTTGTCTTCTTTTGACCCTTTGCCCCTGGCCCTATGCTCTATGCTCTCGAGCACTGCGAGCCCGACGTAGCCCTGTTGAGGCGGGGCATCATGCCCCGAGCCGGGCGAAGTCTGGGTTGCCCTTAGATTAGACCCACCGGGTGGGGATGAGCCGACCCGAACCCCTTTTCCGCTTGTAGCTGACCCCCGGCAGGGGGGCGTTCGCGGAGTTCTGTTTCTTGTCTTCCGGTTTTTCGATCCAGTGAGTCCGGGTCGAACGGAAGGGATGCTCCTTGGCGATGGTGATCCGCCGATGGATGAGGCTTTCGATATCCGAGAGCAAGGCCCATTCCTCAGGGCTGCAGAAGGTAATGGCGGTGCCGGTCGCGCCCGCCCGTCCGGTGCGCCCGATCCGGTGGACGTAGTTCTTTACCTCGTTGGGCAGGTCGAAGTTGACCACGTGGCTGACGTCGTCGATATCCAGGCCGCGGGCGGCGATATCGGTGGCCACCAGCACCCGGGTCTCCCCTTTTTTAAAGGAGTCGAGGGCGCGCTCCCGGTCTCTCTGCGACTTGTTGCCGTGGATGGCCTTGGCCGGGATGGAGGCGCGGCCGAGCTGACGGACCACCTTGTCCGCCCCGTGCTTGGTTTTAATGAAAACCAGGGCGCGCGTGATTTCCTTTTTTTCCAGGAAGTGGGAGAGCAGCGGGAGCTTATCCGCTTTCTCCACGATATAGACGGTCTGCTCGATCTGGTCGATGGTCGTGGCCGGCGGGGTCACGGACACCTCGATCGGGTTATGCAGCATGGTCCCCGAGAGCCGGATGATGTCCGAGGTCAGGGTGGCCGAGAAAAAGAAAGTCTGGCGCTGGCGGGGCAATAATGCGACGATCCGGCGGATGTCCGGGATAAAACCCATGTCGAGCATCCGGTCGGCTTCGTCCAGGACCAGGAACTCAACCGATCTCAGGTTGACATGGCCCTGTTCCCAGAG
>JAPLJL010000298.1 GCA_026388615.1 Pseudomonadota bacterium
GTCCATAGAGTTCGTAGTGTCTATAGTGTCAAAAGAAAGACACAATAGACTCAATAGACATTATGGACACAATGGACCATCTCCGGCGCTTTGCCCTCTGCGCCCTGCACCCTGCTACCTGCTACTGTTTTTACAGCTGTCCCGGCGCCCAGACCGGATCGTGAGTCTGGTTGTATTCCGACCAGAAATTACATTTCTCGATGTTGTCCGGGACGGCCGTTTTGACTTCCTTGTCGAACACGATGATCTCGGGATGGTCGAGGCTGTAGGCGGGCCAAGTGACCTGGCCTTCCGGGTTGGGATCCCCGGTCCGGGCGAACCTGATCCAGTAGCCCTGAATGATTTTTGAGAGGGACAGGGCTGAATTCTTGTTGGTGATATCGTACAGGAAGAAAAACGGCCAGCGGTCAAAAGCCTCAAAGACAAAAGGCAATTCCATCGCGTGCATGGCCCCGAGGGCCCTTCCCATCCGCTGCCCGGTGTAGTCGAAGCGGTAGTAGTAGGTGGCCTTCTGCTGCGGGGCCACGGCCCGGATCGCTTCGAAGGTCGGGCAGTTGAGCGCCCGGTCGCTCAGAATATCCAGGTAAGCCAGGCCCGGATGCTCGTAGTTCTCCGCCGGATAGAGCTTGAGGATGGTCTCGGCGTTCTGGGGGTAATCCCGGCGGACCTTGGCCTGGTAAGAGTCGGCGGTCTTGAAATACCTGTTCCACATGACCAGGTAAAGGGGCTGGACCTCGCTCCGGTTGGCCCCGGCGATCAGCGGGACGTTGTTGAAATTGCCGGATTTCAGCTGGGCGAGGGCGCTCCCCGCGGGGAAAATGTAGTCGTCCCGGTGGTTCAGATAACGGAAGCCTCCCCCGGTCACGTAGGCGAGGGGGTTGATCTCGATCTTGTCCATGATTTCCTCGGCGCTCTTTTTCCGCAGGCAGTCCAGGTCGTTGGCAGCGCAACCGAGTTTCTCGGCCGCCCACCGGCCGGATTCGAAGCCTTTTTCTGTCGGCCAGATCGACTCGCAGCCTCCGCTCTCGAGGATGGCTTTTTGGAAGAGGCCCGAGGCCAGGGGAGTGGCCAGCATGTTGCAGATGCTCCAACCCCCGGCGGATTCCCCGAAGATCGTGACGTTGCCGGGGTCGCCCCCGAAATTGGCGATGTTGTCCTTGACCCACTTCAGGGCCGCCACCTGGTCGAGGGTTCCGTAATTTCCCGTACTGTGGTTCGGGTCCTCTTTCGCCAGCTCCTCGTGGGCCAGGAAGCCGAAGGCGGTCAGGCGGTAGTTGATGGTTACCACGATCACGTTGCCGTTGGCGGAGAGGCGGTCGCCGAAATACCACGGGGAGGCGCCCGCGCCCATGAAGTAGCCTCCGCCGTGGATGAAGACCATCACCGGGAAGGTTCCCGGCGTCCGCGGGCGCCAGACATTCAGGTTCAGGCAGTCTTCCGAGTATTTGGCCCGGGTAAAATTCGCAATTTTATATATGGGGAGCTGCGTGCAGAAGTCGCCCCAGCGGGTGGTGTCGCGCACCCCCTCCCAGGAAACGGGAGACTCCGGGGCCTTCCACCTCCGCTCGCCCACGGGGGGGGCGGCGTAGGGGATGCCTTTCCAGAGGCAGGTGGTGCCGCCTGGGTCGATGGCACCCTTGATCTGTCCGGAGACGGTGGCGACCGGGGCTCCGCAGTCATAGCCTTCCCCCGGGCCGAGGGCGGGACGCTCCGTTCCGGAGGCGCAGGCCACGGTCAGGCAAAAGGCGAAGGGGAGGAAAAGGTGGGGGTTTAGTCGGATTCTCATCGAAGCTCCTTATGGGTTCTTTTCTTTTTGTTTTTACTGCCTACTGTTCTCTGGTCTGTCTGGTCAGCATAGGGCAAAGGGCATAAGAGAAAAGTTCAAATGTTTAAATCCAAAGTTCAAAATAAGCCCAAAAAAACAAAAACTCAAAAAAATAGGTTTTGTTTTTTCATTTTGACATTTAGGTTTTGACCTTTATTTGGCATTTGAGCTTGGGCATTTGAACTTTTAATCTCTGCTTACTGCCTACTGTCACTTTGTTTTGCTTTCGTAGGTTACCTGGATAAGGTAGGCGTTTTTCCCCTCAAAGGTATCCCGTTTGATCGCGCAGTTGATTTCTTTCCCCCCCGCCAATTCAAGCAGGCCTTCAACGAATCCGGCCATCATGTAGGCGAAGGGCACGATAATCGGATCATCCCCCGGATCGGGGATGTAAATCTTGGCCCGGCCCTGGGATTCTTCCGTTACTTTCAGGCCCTCTATATCCACGAAAGTCAGAAAGATCCGGCGAAAACTTTTCAAACTGTCAAATGGATCTCCCGGCTTGAGAAAGCTCTTGTAGGTGGTGGGGATAACATCCAGAGCGGAGAACTTGCCCCAGGCCCGGGATGATTCGGGATTGCCCTGGGCGGCGACTTCAAACAGGGCTTTGATCACATGACGGGCGGTTTCACCCGGGTACCAGGAGGATTGGAGCAGCTTTTCCTGGATAATCTTGAGATCCTCATCGTTCAGGTAGGCATTGAGTCTCTCGTCCTTCAGGGATTTGAAAAATCTCACGTAACCGATCATCAAACTGCCCTTCATCTTGCTGAAAACCGGCATATTTTCTCAACTCCTTTTATCGTGTGAATAAATGGCAAATCCCCTTAGTTCCGGGAGGGATTCGGGTCCCACCATCATGACAGCAACAAGTATTTATTACGCCCTTTAAAGGAATTTTGCAACGGCTCATCCCGATTTGGCAATCCGGATGAAGATAAATATTTTTCCCTTCCCTTGACCAGGTCCCGGCCGCTTCGATAACGGTCGGGTTTGCTCTCCCCCCATTAAATTTTTATAATTAGCGCTCAAATATTTTTCTCAGAAGAAAAGGACACGAATAATGGAGATTCCCAAATTGACCCCGCAGGACCAGGAAGCAAAAACCGGTGATTCCCGCTGGCACCGCGCCCAGCTATTTTTCCGCCGCCGCCGGCTTCTGACCATCATTTCGGTGGCCGTCCTGACCGTGATCTTCGGCTTGATCTCGGTGCGCCTGCAGGTCAACAACGATTACGACACCTGGCTCCCGGAAAACGACCCGGTCACCATCCTCTATAAAAAGGTCAACACCCTTTTTTCCGCCTCCGGTGTGGCCCTGGTCGTGCTCGACCTCGGCGACGTTTTCACCCCTGAGTCCCTGGACCGGATCGCGAAAGTCACCGGGACCCTGGAGGGGGTCGAAGGGGTTTTCAGCGTGTTAAGCCTCTCCAACGTCCTGGATTTCCGGAAGGAGGGCGACGCGCTGGAAGTCACCCGCCTGGGCGAACGGGCGGGAACCGGCCCCGAATCGATGGGGCAGTTCCGGAAGTATGTACTGGACCGGGAGCTCTATGCCGGCTCCCTGGTTTCCGAGGACGGGCGTCTGGCCGCCATCCTGGTCAACATCCTGGACGAGGTCGACGAGGTGGTGGTGGCGGAGAAAATCAAGAACATCCTGGAAAAGGAAGGGAATACCCGGAAGATATTTCTCGGCGGGGATCCCGTCTACACGGTTTACATCAACCAGTACATGAACCAGGACCTGACCATGGTGGCCCCCTTCGCCATCCTGATGATTCTCCTGGTGCTGTTTCTCAGCTTCCGCACCTTCTGGGGCGTGTTCCTCCCGGTCCTGATCGTGGTGATCGTCTCGGTCTGGATCTCGGGGATCATGGTTCTCTGCGGCTGGCCGTTCAACGTGATGACCCCGGCCGTGATCGTCCTGATGTTCGCGATGGGTTCCGAGTACGCCGTTCACGTCTTAAACCGCTTCTCGCTGACCCCCCCCGGGGAGAAGCCCGCCTTCGACCTGGGATTGCCGATCACCGTCTCCTCCCTGACCACAATCGCCGGCCTGGCCACGTTCGCCCTGACCAAGATCGCTGTCCTCAAGTGGTTCGGCTTCGAGATCGCGATCGGCCTGGCCCTTTCCCTGGTCCTCTCGCTCACGCTCCTCCCCGCGATTCTCACCTTTTTGAAGCCCGGACAGATCTCCCGGCCGCACCTGCCGGACGCGCACCCCGACCTCCTCGGCCTCGGGGCCCGGCGCCTGGGGGAATTGGCCCTCCGCCACCGGCTGACCCTGGTCGGCGTCTTTATCCTGATTTTGATCCTGGCCGTTTTCGGGATGTCCAAGATCAAGACCTCGAGCAACATCCTCGAGATGCTCCCGGAGAAAAGCCAGCCCCGCGAGGCCTCCCGCATCCTCCGGGACCATTTCGGCGGCTCCTATCCCCAGACCCTTTACTTTGAGGGTGACCTCAACGAGCCGGCCGTGCTCCGGGCCATGATCGAGATGGAGAACCGTCACCACGCCCTGGCCGGGTTCTCAGGTTACACCTCCATCGCTTCCCTCATCGCTGAGGAAAATTATGTTTTCAACGGCTCCTATTCCATTCCCGACAGCCGCGGAAAAGTGGCCTCTCTCTGGCTCCTGATCGAGGGGGACCCCATGCTCAAGAACTTGGTCACCCCCCAGCATCAGAACAGCATTGTTTCCGTCTACACTAAGAAGGAGGATTCCACCGAGCTGGAGAAAGCCGCCCTGGATGTGGACCGCTTGATCGCTGACCACGCCGGGCCTCAGCTGGTCACGCTGGACCGCGCGAAAATATTCCCGGAGGCGGAGAAGGAGCTTCGGAAAATCGAATTTACCAGGGCGGCGGAGGAAATCGCTTCCCTGGCTGCCTATTACTCCAATAATAAAACCGGCCCGGAACTTATCCCCGCGGTCGCAGCAGCGCTGGACCGGATGCCCCGACTGGTTGTTCCCCCCGGGGAAATCGACCGGATGGTGTCGGAAACCCGGAATTTCATCGAAACCGATCTCTTTCTCGCCGATTCCCGGCTGAAAGACGAGCTCGGCGCGAGCATCCGGGGAATCCTGGCGGAGGATCTGGAAGAGCGCTCCTGGCCGGAAAACCTGGCCGCTCGCTTCGCCCCGCTCCTCGCCGCGCTTCCGGTCGGGGAAGGCGAGACCGCCGCCCGCGACCTGGCGGCCTTTCTGGCCGGGGAGATCCGGAAACTCGAGACCGAAAACGCCTTCCGGGCCCTCAGCCCGGTACTGCCCCCGAGCCTGGGCGAGCATTTCGCCAAGCGCGCCCAGGGGGTTCTGGGCGAGCTCTTTGGCGGCGTTTTTCGTCCTGGTCCTGATCTGGATCGGGCTTAAGTCCTTCCGGAGCGGCCTGTTCACCGCCATTACCGTCGTCCTCGCCGATTTCATGGTCCTGGGCCTGATGGGGGCCTTCGGGATACCTCTCGATTACGGGACCGTCCTGACCGGGGGCCTGATCATCGGTCTCGGGGATGACGGGGCCATCCATCTGATCTACCGGTATTTCAAGACGGGCGGGAAAATGCCCGAGAGCCTCGAGATTGTGGGCCGGGGCATCATTACCTCCAACGTGACCACGGGGGCGGGCTTCATCTGCCTGGCCTTTTCCAAGATCCAGGCGACGCAGAACTTCGGAATCGTCAACGGTTTTGCCATTGTTATCGTCACCCTGTTGATCCTGATCCTGATTCCCGTCCTGGTGGTCACATTTCTACCGATCGCAAAGGGCATAGGGCATAGCGTAAAAGACGTAAGGCGTCAGGCGTTAGGCGTGAGGGGCAAAAGCAGAAGCAGGTAGCCGCAGGCTTTAGGCTGCGATTCTGGTAGACGGTAGACGGGGGAAAGCAGTAAGCAGGTAGCCGCAGGCTTAAGCCTGCGTTCCTTCCTGTCGTCCCGGCGGAAGCCGGGATCCAGTAGTTTGCCGATTCACGTGTCCCGTCACCTGGCGGGATCGGCGGCGCAATAGAAATTTTTGGGGTGCATTTAAATAATTTTTATAAATCGTCATTGCGAGCCCGTAAGGGCGTGGCAATCTATTTTTTAGTCGATCAAACAATTAGATTGCTTCGTCGATGAACCTCCTCGCAATGACATTCTAAAAATAAATCTATATTATTTTGAATAGCAAACATGACCATCGACCAAGCCCTTCAAAAACTAAAATCCAAATCCCGCCCTGCCGAACTCGCCGGGATGGCCCGGTTTGGCATAGTAGGGGAGGGGCGGCTGGGTGTATCCGTCCCGGAGCTCCGGAAGCTCGCGAAGGAGATCGGGAAAGACCACGGACTGGCTCTTAAACTTTGGAAGACCGGGATACCCGACGCCATGCTTCTGGCGGGAATGGTGGACGATCCGGAAAAGGTCACCGAGAAACAGATGGACGCGTGGGTGAAAGATTTTCAGTCCTGGGATGTCTGCGACCAAGCCTGTTGCAACCTTTTCGACCGAGTCCCGTTTACCGTGAAGAAGATCAACCAGTGGGCGAAAAGCGACAAGGAATTCGTCAGGCGGGCGGCCTTCGCCATGATCGCCGCTGTAGCCTGGCACGACAAAGAGGCCCCGGACAAGGATTTCATCAGGTTTTTCCCGTTGATGAAAAAGGCGGCTACGGATGAGCGGAATTTCGTGAGAAAAGCGGTCAACTGGGCTTTAAGGAATATCGGAAAGAGGAATCCTCGGCTGAACCGGGAGGCGATCAAGCTCGCGAAGGAGATTCAGAAACTCGATTCGAAGGCGGCCCGCTGGATCGCCGCCGATGCGATCAGAGAATTGGAAAGTGAAGCGGTGCAGGCCAGGTTGAAGAAGTCTAAGGCCTGACCGCCGACCGCAGACGGCCGACCGCCGATAAGAAAAGGAAAGTATAATTAATCAAGTTTGTGGTAAATTAATAAAAATCCCGGAAACTTTTCGAATTACTAAAGATTTTAAATAAAAATCAGGAAATGAATATAAACAAAATAATAGTCGGATTTCTTGGAGGGTTTATATTCTCGTTCTTTATCCTCGCAATTTGTTTGGTTAGTGATGAGTTGTTGAAAACATATATTGTTAACGCAGGATACTTTTCTTACGTATTGCCGTTCTCAAATTCGTTGGGAATGCTTATTACAGACAAAATATATTATCAGAATCGCAAATGGAACATTTTGGGATTAATCTTTTCCATTTTATCTAATTTCTTGGCATTTTTCATTGTTCTTGATTTCGGAGAATTCATTGAAGGAATGAATACCGAGAAAAGCAGGATTTTTTCTGGTTATTTAATGCTTTTTGGACTTCCTTTAATAATGATGATTTTTTCAGCAGTTGGTTATAATCTAGGTGAGTGGATAGGGCAAAGAAGGAAAAGCGCCATAGAAAACAGAAAATAAGGTGTTTTTTTATGAAAATCCCCCCATTCCCCCCTTTTGACAAAGGGGGGGTGAGGGGGGAGTAGATTTTTTCAGGAAGTAGTTATTTCTTTTACCCCATCTGAAATCTTGCAGACGTAGAACTCAGGGACCTTGCCGGTTCCCTTCTGGTAGCCCCGGGCGGACTTGATCCGGAACTCGTCCACAAATTTCTCATCCACCAGGCTCACGGTGCAGCCACCGAAGCCCGCCCCGGTCATTCTGGAACCCAGGACACCTTTCAGGGAAAGGGCGTTTTTCACCAGGAGGTCGAGCTCCGGGCAGCTCACTTGGTATAGGTCCCGGAGTGAGTTGTGCGATTCGACCATCAGCCGGCCGAATTCCCGCAGGTTGTTATGCGTCAGAGCTTCCACGGCCCGGGTTACGCGGTCGTTTTCCATTACCACATGGGTACAGCGCTTCCGAACGATCTCCGGAAGTATATTCTGGTGTTCAACCAGGTCTTCCGGGGTGACGTCCCGGAGGGATTTAATCTTGGGTAGATTCTTCTTGAGGAGCTTCACCCCTTCGTTGCACTCCTCACGCCGCTGGTTGTATTCCGAGCCCGCCAGGCTCCGCTTCACCTTGGTATTGGTGATGACCAGCTTCACTTTTTCACTTGGGACCGGGACCAGGCGGTAGGAAAGGTCGCGGCAGTCGAGGAAAAGGGCCCGGTCCTTCTCGCCCAGGGCGATGATGAACTGGTCCATGATCCCGCAATTCACGCCGACGAACTCGTTCTCGGCCTTCTGGCAGAGGAGGGCCATTTTTACCCGGTCAAGCTTGAGCTCGGAAAAGGCGTCGAAGATAAAGGCGTTCACCAGCTCGATCGCGGCGGAGGAGGAGAGTCCCGCGCCCACCGGGACGTTGCTCTCGAAAACCGCCTCGAATCCTTTCAGCTTGAACTTTTCACCTTCCAGAACCTGGGCTACTCCCATCGGGTAGTTGCCCCAGCTGTCCTTGACTGCCTTGATCTTGTCGAGCGAAAACTCGAAGAGGTTTTTGAAATCCAGGGAGTAAATCCGGACCTGCGCGTCCTTCCGGGGCCGGGCCAGGGCCAGGATGCTTCGGTCGATCGCGGCCGGGAGGACGAAGCCCTCGTTGTAATCGGTGTGCTCGCCGATCAGGTTGACCCGCCCGGGGGCCCGGAAGAGCCGGGTATCATTATCGAATCCGAATTGTTTTTTAAATTCTTGTTGGAGCTTTTGAATTCGCGGTTCCATGATAATTATTTCCTATTCTTGCCCGGGACTATCTTTTCAATTTTTAGATTGATCGGGGCCAATTCTTCTTTCGCGATTTGGAAGACGATATCGAAATTAATGCCGAAGTATTGGTGAATTAATCGGTCTCTTAGCCCGGCCAGCTCTTTCCAGGGGACCTCCGGGTGTTTTTTCTTGAGCCCATTGGAAATGTTTTTGGCCGCTTCCCCGATTACTTCCAGGTTCCTGACCACCGCATCCTGGGATTTGATGTCCTGGATGAATTCATCATATTCGAGCCTTTCGAGATAAATATCTATTCTCCTGACCGCTTCGCGAATGTCGCGGATTGATTCAGAATCGCCCCGCTTAGACATAAACAATATTTCCTTTTATCCGTTTTGAAACCTCGGGGATTCTGATGCTTTTGACTCCCGCGGGTGTGAGAACATCGACCTTTTTACCGAGAAGATTTTCGAGGTGGTCGGAGAGCGCAATGAATTCGAGACCGATGGGTTTTTCGAATTCCACGATCAGATCAACATCGCTCTCGTTCCGGGTCTTCCCCCGCGAGTAAGAACCAAAGATCCCGATTTTCTTTACCCCAAACTTCTCCCGGAGATGAGGCAGTTCGGTTTTTAATTTTTTAAATACTTCCTGGCTCGATGACACTTGGCTTTCCTTTCGAAGGAATCTATTAGAATGATAAATATTTCCAGGCGGATATTCAAATTATTTATCCCCAAAAATGCAATTGAACTTGTAATTCCCCGTGGTCTTGCCACGGGGTTACCTTATTTCCGTCATTCCGGACTTGATCCGGAATCCAGAATTAAAATCCTGGATCCCGGCTGCCACCTAGGCTTCGGCGCCCAGGTCCGCCGGGATGACGGAGGGGGCCTGGATCCCCGCCTGCGCGTGGATGACGGGAAGAGGGGAGCCCTTTATGGGCTCCCGAAAAGGGCGGCCACAAGGGCCGCCCCTACATAAAGAAATAAACCGGTCGGAGGATTACTCTTCTTTCCCGGAACGGCCGGCCAGGAGGAGAAGGATTCCGGCCACGACTATGATCGCGCCCCACCAGAGACTGGGGTTCAGCCGGTGGAGGACGGTTACCGTTTCCGGGTTCGAGATGTAATAAATCCCGGCCCCCGTGACGATCAGGCCGTAAACCGTGAGGATGATTCCCACCCAGGACCAGACCGAAAGCATTTGTTTTTTCTCTTCCATGATTTTTACCAGAAATAAATGTTAAGGATGATCGCCACCACCAGGGAAATCGCGGCCCAGAAAGTGGGGCGCTTGATCAGGGGTACCTTTTCCAAATCGGGGTTCGGGGTCAAGCCCTTGACCAGCCCTTCGAGTTCTTTGTCCGATTTGGGTTTGGTCACCAGGCTGATCAATATGGTAACCACAAAGCAAATCAGCCAGGCCCACCAGGCCCTCCATAAATTATTGCTCATGTCGCTCGCGTTTTGGGAGAAGGTCAGCCAGTAAGAGGAAAACCAAGCAAACTTAAGTCCGATAAACATTAAAAACGAAGACCCCATCCCCGCGAGGAGCCCGTAAAAAGCCCCGGTGGAGGTGCACCTTTTCCAGAACATCCCGAGGAGCATGGTGGCGAAGAGGGGGGCGTTGACCCAGGAGAAGATGGCCTGCATGTAGTCCATGATCGTGGGCATGCTCTTGGCCCAGTAGGCGGTGCCGACGCTGAGGATCACGGCGACGATGGTCGCCGCCCGGCCCATCCAAAGAAGGGTCTTGGGCGAGGCCTTTTTATTGATGATGGACTGGTAGATGTCGTACGTCCAGACGGTG
>JAPLJL010000135.1 GCA_026388615.1 Pseudomonadota bacterium
ACGGAGGCAAAATATATACGGATATTGATTTCATGTCAACCGAAAAGTTGAAACCGTAAAAATAAAGAAAAAAAGGGCGTCCTCCCGGGGGAAGACGCCCTTGATTTCCTTCAATTTAGCTCTAAATAATATTTTTTCTTAAGCCGCGCTGCTCTTCTTGGATTTGGCCTTGCCCGACGCCTTGCCGCTCAGAATGTTTTCAACTTCCTTGGCATCCGAATCCATGATGTAGGTGATTCCGGAAACATCGGCGGCTTCCTGGGTCAGGGCCACCAGATCGTCACGGGTGATATGCTCAAGGGCAAACTTCCGGGCCCCGGCCATGAGCTGCTGGAGTCCCACCGCCAGGCGATCCAGATAGGTATACATTCCGATCGCTCCCAGCGGAAGTTTGCTGAAGTCTTTGCCCAGTTTGGCTTTCATGGTTTCATAGAGGGCATAGAATTCTTCCGGCTTCTCTCCATGCCGGCTGATGTCCTTGGGCAGCTTCTGCCCTTCCTTAAGCCAGTTCTCGATATTTTTCCCGACCATGGCCGGAATCATCGTCGCCCTTCCCATCATGACCGCCTTGATAAAGGGCGCGCCCATGGCGATGACCTTGAACATATGGTCTTCCAGGGAAAGCCCGCCCGCCACCGCCAGCGCCGGCACATACCGTTTCTGGGCCGCGAGCTGCTTGGCGTATTTATAAAGGAGGGATTCGATGTAAACCGTGGGGACGCCCCACTCGTTCATCATCCGCCAGGGGCTCATCCCGGTCCCGCCGCCGGCTCCATCCACGGTCAGCATGTCCAGCTTGGCGTCCGAGGCGAACTTGATCGCCCGGGCCAGGTCCGCCGGCCGGTAGGCGCCGGTCTTTAAGGAAATGAACTGCGCCCCCAGTTTCCGGAGATCAGCCTCTTGCTGATGGAAATCGTCCTCGTCCACCATCCACAGGCGGGAGTGCCGCTCGAATTCCTTGAGCTCTCCGACTTTGAAGGCTTCTTGAATTACGTGGTTGTCCGGATCAGGGAAAACCAGGTAGCCACGACTCTTGAGCTGCTTGGCCCGTTCCAGGGAAGGAAGCTTAACCTCGCCGCCGATATCCTTGGCCCCCTGGCCCCACTTGATCTCAACCGCGTCCACCCCGAGTTTCTCGATCACGTAGGGCATAATGCCCAGCCGGTAGTCTTCCACGTTGTGCTGGACCAAGATTTCTCCGTAGCCTTGGTACCAGTCCTTAAATACCTTTACCCGTCTCGCCATTTCCGGGGAATTAACCACCCGGCCGTTCTTGATCTCGGACTGGGGGTCCATCCCGCAGACGTTTTCACCCACTACAATGATGATCCCGGCCAGGGAGGCCCCGATCGCCATCGGCTCCCAGTTGACCCGGGCGATCTCAGTCGAGCCGAGCGCGCCAGTGATAACCGGAACCTTCAATTTGATTTTCTTCTTGTTCCCGATCTCGCTTCCAATGTTGACCGCCGGAAAGACCGCCACGTCGGAGTCCGCTTTCACTCCCACGGCTCCAACGGCCGTCCCCATGATGTTGAAGTGGGAAAGGTCCACCGGGTAGTCCTTGGTCGCACCAGCGGTGACTTTCAAACGGTTGGGGATAAATCATTTCCCGGCCCCGGAGGGAAGACATGAATACTTCACATCCGCCTCCACAGCCATCCAGACATACCGCGCAGATTCCTGATTGGGGAGCCACCTCGGAAATTCTATTCTTGGTCGCGGTGGCTTGACTGGCATTCGCTTTCGATAATGACATCTTCGTCATCTCCTCTCTTGCTTTGAGATTGCGGGTCCATTCCCGTCCGAAGTAAGTAGTTAGCAAGCGCCGTACCAGACAGATCCCAACGTTAAGATCTGAGGAAATCCCTCGAAAACATTGGATTTGCCGCGATTCCGTTCGGAATCAGAGGAAAAAATCGTGATCAGAAATCAACCAGTACTGATCAAAATCTGATCATAAAAAAGCGGTCCAGGATTCTAGAGGTCTAGGGTTCAAGTGCAGAAGAAAATAGAGCAAATGTTGTAAATTTCGGGGGTGAAATCGGAAAAATAATTTCATTGGAGCCCTGGAACCCACGGCCCCTTGAACCCTTTACAAGTAGTTCTGCCTCCAGAGCTCGAACATAATCAGGGTCCAGAGCTGTTTGCGATTGTCCCTTTTCCCGGCGCAATGCTCCCCGATCATAGTGGTGATGTGTTCCGGGTTGAAGATCCCCTCCCGCCTGATCTTTCCCGGCTCCAGGAGGTTAAGCATCAGATCCCTCAGTTCCCCCCGGAGCCATAAACCCACGGGAATGCCGAAGCCTTTTTTCTGCCGGTTCAGGATTTCCGGGGGGAGCAGACCCTTCATTCCGGGAGACAATCCCCGGGACCAACGCCCGGATGGGCGCGTACGGGTCGGATCCCGCTACCGCTTTCTCGTAATCACCGGAAAACAAACCGGCCTGATCATCCGGGGAAAAAGCCCCCAGCCAGACCTGGTTCCGAATCTCGGGTGGGTAAGGAATGCCCTTGAGAAACTGCTTGGCCCGGAAATCCCAGCTGATGTTCTTCATCGAAACCGGCAGACGCCGCGCCACTTCGTTAAATCCTTTCTGAAGCAGGCGGGGAAGACGGGCAAAAACCAGGGCCAGGCGGTGGGCCTGAAAAGTGGGATACCCGGAAAAAAGCTCGTCGCCCCCGTCGCCTCCCAGGGCCACGGTCACGTTCCGGCGGGTGAAACGGGAAAGCAGGTAGGTGGGAATGATGGAAGCGTCGGCGAAAGGTTCGTCGAGAATTCGGGCCACGTCCGGAAAGATTTCGAGCATCCGGTGGGGATCGAGCACCTCCTCATGATGATCGGTCCCGAAATACCGGGCCACCTGGCGGGCATAGCTGGACTCGTCAAAAGACTTTTCCTCGAACCCGATGGTGAAGGTCTGGATCTTTCCCGGGTCCCGCAGCCGACTCATCATCGCCACCACCGCGCTCGAGTCGATCCCTCCGCTTAAAAACACCCCGAGGGGAACATCGCTGACCAGGCGCCGTTCCACCGATTTCAGAAGCAGATCCCGGATCCGGGCCTCAACCTCCTCCCGCGGAGATTCTTTCCCCACCTGATCCGGGCCGAAGCTGATATCCCAGTATGATCGGGTGGCCGCCTTTTGTTCGCCGGCGGAAAAGGTCAAGGAAGATCCAGGAGGTAGCTTATTCACCCCCTGAAAAATCGCGAGGGGGGCGGCGACGTACTCGTAGGACAGGTAATGACTGAGCGCGAGGGGATCGATTTCCCGCTTGACTCGGGGATGAAAGAGTAACGCTTTAAGCTCGGAAGCGAAAACGATCTCACTGGGGAAAACGGCGTAGTAAAGGGGTTTTTTTCCGATCCGGTCCCGGGCCAGGACGAGACGCCGCCGGGTTTCATCCCAGATCGCCAGGGCGAACATCCCGTTGAGCGGAAAAAAACAGCCCTCGCCTTTATCCTCGTAGAGATGAAGGATAACCTCGGTATCGGTCCGGGATTTGAAGGAATGGCGGGTTTCGAGATCTTTTCTGATCTCGAGAAAATTATAGACCTCACCGTTATAGACGATCCAGGCATCTTCTTTCTCATTGGCCATGGGCTGATGCCCGGCC
>JAPLJL010000371.1 GCA_026388615.1 Pseudomonadota bacterium
CAAAAAAAAGGTTCAGGGCCAAAGTTGGCAGCCCTCAAACCCCTCCAAGTCTCATTATCTGCCTTAATATTCCGGTGTCAACAAATGTTAGAAAGGGCAGTCAATCGATTGGGGCTTTTTGCGCTTTTACTGCCTACCGCATACCCCCGGGTCGTAGGCTGCTTACTGGGAGCGCAGGCTTCCCTCGACCACAATGCCTCGTGATCTGATAGAAAAGCCTGGGGATACCTGCCTACTGCTTACCCTCCGGGCCGTAGGCCCTACTGGGCCGGAGGCTGCCTACTGATTAATGTTCCGGGGGCTTTTCGTACCAGGGCAGGCCGGCGGCCGCGCTGGCCTCGAGCTCGGCGATGACCTGCGCGCCGAGGAGCAGGATGATGACGGCGGTTTCCAGGAAGAGCAGGACCACGATGATCGTGGCCAGGGAGCCGTAGATCAGGTCCAGCATCGAGATATTGGTGAAGTAGTAAACCATTAAAAGCCCGACCAGCCGCCAGAGCACCGCCGCGCAGAATCCGCCGATGAAAGCGCGGCGGAGCGAGACTTTCATGACCGGGAGGACGTGATAAACCCCGGTGAAGAGCAGAACCAGGCCCAGGAAGCTGACCAGCCGCAGGAACAGCTGGGAGGTAAATTCCAGGGAGATGGTCACCCGGGAGATCCGGATGGAATGGCCGACGACCAGCGCGTCCAGACCGGAAATAAGCAGGGTGACGAAAAAGAGGGCGGTGATCATCAGGAGGATGAAGAGATAAGGCATGAGGGCGGAAACCCAGAAGCTGCGCCGGGCGCCCCGCGCGGAGGTATGAAAAATCCCGGCCACGCTTTCCTCGAGCATGCGGAAGGCGATCGAGCTGAAAACCAGGAGGACCAGGACGCTCACCGCGCTGATGGCGCCCGGGTTCTGGAGGAAGGATTGCACAGTCAGCAGGATCGTATCGGCGTGTTGCGGGACGATTTGCCGGAGTTCCGGGCGGAGGATGTCCACTACCTGCTGCTCTTCGAAGAAGAGGGAGAAAGCGGCCACGGTCAGGGTGAGGAAGGGCACCAAGGCGAGCATGACGTTGTAGCCCACCCCGCCGGCCAGCAGGATGCCCCGGTTCCGGAAGAAGGCGGCCAGGACGCGGCCGGTGAAGCGGAGCAGGCGCCAGGCCGGTGTTCCCAGGTCGCGAAGCCGGCTGATTTTATTTCTCATCGGGGGTGAATTTGCTGATCCGGACCGGGACGGGAAGTCAGCCCAGCCGGGGGATCATCACGTTGTCGATGAATCGGCGGAACTCCTCCTGGATGGTTTCGATCGGGGTCACCCGGCGATCCAGAAAATCGAATTCAAAGGTCAGGAGCGGAATCCCGAGCTCCTTGGCTTTCTCTTTCAGGAAACCGATCCCGCCCCAGCCCTGCTTGCAGCCCACGTGTCCGGCGTAGACCGCCATGTCGGCCTTATAATCATTAAAAAGATGGACGAAATCGTTCAGGTAAATATCGATCGGCCCTTTGAACTGCCGGGTCATCGGGGCCATCGTGACGATCCGTGTGGCCAGTCCCTCGAGCATGGAATCCACCGAAGTCAGATCCATGAGGCCTTCCGGGGCGTGATACCCGAAGACATCCATGGTTACCACCATCTGGAACTCGCTTTCCAGCCAGTCGTAAAACTGGAGATCGAACCACATCGGGTTCTGGTACCAGACCGACCGGATCTTCTCCCCCCCCGGCACCGCCCACTCCCCCTTCTGGATCCGTTCCCGGGCTTCGAGCGCCAGCTGCTCGGCCACGAAGACGCCGGTATCCGTGCCGGCGAAGGCGATAAAGAGCGGGACCATCAGGTTCACTACCTTGGAGACCTGGGGGCAGGGCACGTGCTTCCGGAGTTCGTTCCACTCCAGAATGTGTTCGCTCATCCGGTTGCTTTTCTCGCAGGCGGCCCGGAAGAGCTCGGGGCGCCATTTCCGGCCGGTGTGCTTTTCCAGGAAGGGAATAGCATCCTGGAATTGCCGGGCCACGTACTGGATTTCCCTTTTCCCGTACAGATAGGGGATGTCCACCATGTAAAGCGGAGTGCCGGTAAATTCCCTCAGGGCGGGCATGGCCACCAGCTGGGAATCGCAGGGGGAGCTGACGCTGAAAAGGCAGGCCGGCTTGGGCAGGAGCCCTTTCAGGGCCGAGCCCAGGGTGGATTTGTCCACCGAGCAGACCTCCGCGGGAATGCCGTGGGCCTCGGCCAAGTCGATATATTCGCAGGTGCGGTCGGGATCGCCGGCGATGTCCTGGAGGATGGGGTAGGATTCGATCGGCAGGTCGTCGGCGTTTTCGAGCCCGAGAATCAGCTCCGGACTCACCCCGGTGTTGTGCCAGACGACCGGCCCATCGTCGTCCAGGAGCCGGCAGATTTTTTCGGTGTAGGAGGTGAAGGCTTTCATGAACGAGAGAATCCCGCGGGAATCCGGATCGCTTTCGTAGAGGGCGAGGAGGCCGCTGATCCCCTCGTAGATCACCTCGAGGTCTTCCGAGCGCTCTTTACCCAGGATGGCCATAATTAATTACCATGGAAAAATAATTGGAGTTTTTTTTATTGATATGATATTTATGATACACACCTTTACAAATCCATGTCCAGCAAGATCTTAAGGGAGAGGCAAGGCACGGGATGAGCTTGGTCAAGGAAGCGTTGGCGGAGTTACGCCAGGCGCTCGGGGAAGAGTGGGCCGAGGACGACCCGGTTTTCCTCCAGGGCTACTTCCGGGATATCAGCACCATAGACGGGGTCCGTCCCCAGATCGTGGCCCTGCCCTCCACCACCGAGGAAGTGCAGGCGGTGGTGCGGATCGCCGGGAAGCACAAGCTCCCGCTGGTCCCCCTCTCCACCGGATTCAATATCGCCGGCCTGACCCTGCCCCGGGAGGGGGGCATCCTCCTGGACCTGAAGCGGATGGACAAGGTTCTCAAGGTCGATACCGAGACCATGACGGTGACCTTCCAGCCCTATGTCCGCAACGCCGCCCTCCAGGCCGAGGTCAACCGGTTTTCCCCGGCCGAGGGCCTCCGGCTCCGGATCGCCAACCCGATCACGGTGGGCGCTGCCTCCTATTTCGGCAATATCATGTCGGGGGGGCTGTCGGTCAACGCCGTCAGCACCGGGGTCTACCATGAATACATCGGGGGCCAGGTCTGGGTGCTTCCGGACGGGGAAATCCTCAAAATCCGCTCCGCTACCCACCCCAGCGCCCCGCCCCTCGGGAACTTCCGGGGTCCGGGACCGGATATCTCCGGGATGTTCTACAACGCCGAGGGCATGATGGGGGTCTGCACCGAGATGACGGTGAGCCTCTTTATCGATTAT
>JAPLJL010000342.1 GCA_026388615.1 Pseudomonadota bacterium
TGCTCGAACCCACCTCCGCGATCGTGGGGATGGGGCTTTCCGATTCGGTCGCCCTGATCACCGACGGGCGCTTTTCCGGCGGGACCCGCGGCCCCTGCCTCGGGCACGTTTCTCCCGAGGCCCAGGCCGGCGGCCCGATCGCCCTGATCCAGCCCGGCGACCTGATTGAGATCGACATCCCCAAGCGCCGGCTCGAGCTCAAGGTCGACCCGAAGATCCTGGCGGAAAGAAGAAAAAAATGGCAGGCGCCCCCGCCCCGGTTCCGGCGGGGCTGGCTCGCCCGCTACACCGCCCTGGTGACCTCGGCGTCCACCGGCGCGATTCTCCAGCCGCCGGACCAAAAGCCGAAGGCATAGGGTATCGGGCAGAGCGCAAAGAGCAAAATGATTAGGTCGGTGTTAGCCATTTCGATTTATACGGCCTCCGTCCTATTCATTGGTTGCGATGGAGATAAAAGAAGTTAATGGACAAATTCAATGGTTGACCCTGGAATTTCCTCGGTAGAAATTGCCGAAGCGGTGGCCAGCCTAAATAAAAATAACCGCTGGCTGAAGAAATATCCGGTGGTTCTAACCAAAAACGGCAGGCCCGTGGCGGCGTTGATAACGATTAAGAATTATGAAAAAGAATACCAAACGTCAAAGTAAAGACCTGACCCCAGAAGTTTTGACCCCAGAAGTTTGACCCCAGAAGTTCCGGACTTGGCTTTCTGGTAGAGCAACTCCCGGTCGACCAGGGTTGAAAGGCAAAAGAATGATTTCCGGAAAAGATTAGTTGCATATTATGGATTCATTTTGATATTATTTAATGGAATCAACTAAACAGGGCTGGAAAATTGAAAAGAATATTAATCGATACCAATATTTACGCGGAGTTTAAGCGAAAAAACCCTTCGGTAATTGAGGTTTTAAGGCAGGTTGATTTTATTGGGGTCAATGTTGTTGTTCTGGCGGAATTGCTGAGCGGATTTTTGGGTGGTGCCAAGGAGGAGCAGAACCGCCAAGAACTCAACCAGTTTTTAGACTCCACCCGGGTTCATGTATTTCCAATTGACGAGGAAACCGCCGAGTTTTATGCCCGGATCCACCGGGATTTGAAGAGAAAAGGGAAAATGATTCCGGTCAACGATATCTGGGTGGCGGCCTCGGCCATGAAGAACGGCCTGGCGCTTTTTACCCATGATGAGCATTTTGAATCGGTTGAGGGCATCATGCTTTTGAAAAACGGAGGGGGATTATGAAATCGATGACCGTTCGGGGAATTGATGAAGATATTTCCAGGATCCTCAAGGATAAGGCCAAGCGGGAAGGAACCAGCGTGAATTCCCTCCTCTTAAGGATCGTCAAGGAAGGTCTGGGGATGGCGAAAAGGAAACGGAATGTCATCCACTCCGACCTGGATCACTTGACCGGAGGCTGGAGCGAAGAGGAATACCTGGAGTTTCAAAGAAAAATATCCGATTTTGAAGTGGTTGATGAAGATTAGCATCGGGCCCAGACCGGATTTCTGTCTTTTTCTAGAAAATATCCCTTGATTTGTCGGGGTGATACGATATTTAATAATTACTCACCGGGATCAGAGAGAGGAAAAAAGTGAAAAAAACCGGGGCGCAGATTTTAGTTGATTGCCTAGTTAAAGAAGGGGTGGACACCATCTTCGGTTATCCCGGCGGGGCGGTCCTGACCATTTATGACGCCCTTTACCATTCCCCCCTCCGGCACATCCTGGTGCGCCACGAGCAGGGCGCCGTTCACGCCGCCGACGGCTATGCCCGGGCCAGCGGCAAGCCGGGCGTGGTCATAGTCACCAGCGGACCCGGCGCCACCAACACCGTGACCGGCATCGCCACCGCGGCGATGGACAGCTCGCCCCTGGTGGTTTTCTCCGGCCAGGTCAACTCCCCCCTGATCGGGAACGACGCCTTTCAGGAGGCGGACATCGTGGGAATCACCCGCCCCTGCACCAAGAACAACTACCTGGTCAAGGACGTGAAGGAACTGGCCCGCACCATCCGGGAAGCCTTTTACCTGGTCCGGACCGGACGCCCGGGACCGGTCCTGATCGACATCCCCAAGGACATCCAGGCCCACTCCACCGACTACGTTTTCCCCAAGCAGATCGTACCCCGGGGTTATCACCCCACCTACAAGGGCCATCCCGGGCAGATCCAGCGTTGTCTCGAGATGCTCGCGACCGCCGAGCGGCCGGTGCTTTACATCGGCGGGGGGGTAATCCTTTCCGGGGCCGCGCCCGAGATCCGGAAGTTCGCCGAAGCGGAAAACATCCCCGTCACCATGACCCTGATGGGGCTGGGCGGGTTCCCGGGATCCCACCGGCTTTCCCTCGGGATGCTCGGGATGCACGGCACCTACTGGGCCAACCTGGCGGTTACCGAATGCGACCTCCTGATCGGGATCGGGGCCCGCTTCGACGACCGGGTGACGGGCAAGGTCAACGAGTTCGCCCCCCTGGCCAAGAAGATTCACATCGACATCGACCCCACCTCGATCTCCAAGAGCGTTAAGGTTCACCTCCCGATCGTCGGCGACGTCAAGCATGTCCTCCGGCAGCTCCTGGCGGACGCTCCCCGGCCCCGGGCCCAGGTGGCCCAGGCCCGGCAAAAATGGCTTAAGCGGATCGCGGAATGGAAAAAGGACAAGCCCCTTTCCTACCGGTCCGGGAAGATGATCAAGCCCCAGGCCGTGGTGGAGGCGCTCTGCCGGGCGACCAAGGGCGACGCGATCATCACCACCGAGGTCGGGCAGAACCAGATGTGGACCGCGCTTTTTTACGAATTCAATCACCCCCGCCAGCTGATCACCTCGGGCGGTCTCGGCACTATGGGTTTCGGCTTGCCCGCCGCGATCGGGGCCCAGGCCGCTTTCCCGGGAAAAACCGTCATCGACATCGCCGGCGACGGTTCGATCCAGATGAATATCCAGGAGCTCGCCACCGCGGTCCAGCATAAATTGCCGGTCAAGGTGGCCATCCTGAACAACGGCTTTCTGGGCATGGTCCGCCAATGGCAGAAGCTGTTCTACGGGGGCCGCTACTCGCATTCCCGGATGGACGTCTCCCCCGACTTCGTCAAGCTGGCCGAGGCCTACGGGGCCACTGGTCTTCGGGCCCAGCGGCCCGGGGAAGTCGAAGCGGTTATTGCCAAGGCCCTGAAGACCAAGGGCCCGGTGGTCATGGATTTCGTCGTGGAGCCGGAAGAGGACGTTTCCCCGATGGTGCCGGCCGGGGAGGCGATCAACAAGATGATCCTTTTGTAGCATAGGGCATAGGGCATAGGGCAAGGAGCATAGGGCCAAGAAAATTTCTAATGTCTAATTCCTAATTTCTAATCAATGACCAAAAAACAAATGTTCAATGACCGAACCAAATTTCGAAGATGATTTTTTCTTTTCTTTATTTTGGTCATTGGGGTTTGATTAGTCATTAGAAATTAGTCATTCGACATTGATTGGTCATCCGTAATTTTCGAAAGGATAATTAAATGCGAAAACACACCATCTCCGTTCTCGTCGAAAACCAGTTCGGGGTTTTGGCCAAGGTGGCGGGGATGTTTTCCGCCCGGGGCTACAACATCGAGAGCCTCTCGGTGGCCGAGACCCTCGACCCCACCATTTCCCGGATGACCATCGTCACCCGGGGCGACGACCAGATCATCGAGCAGATCACCAAGCATTTGAACAAGCTCGTCCCGGTGATCAAGGTAAGCGACCTGACCGGAACCGCTCACATCGACCGGGAGATGGCCCTGATCAAAGTCGAGGCCAAGGAAAAGAACCGGGCCGAGATCCTGCGGATCGCGGAGATCTTCCGGGGCAAGATCCTGGACGTCTCCCCCACCTCTTTCGTGATTGAGGTGACCGGCGATGATGAAAAGATCGCGGCCTTTATCGCCCTCCTGAAACCGCTGGGGATCAAAGAGGTCGGCCGCTCCGGCAAGGTCGCGATGGGAAGAGGCTCCAAGACCACGGATTAATTTCAAATGCCAAAGCTCAAATGTCAAAGCAAACCCCAAGCCCAAATTTCCAAACTTATGACATTTGGATTTTGAGCTTCATTTGAACTTTGGATTTTGACATTTGAACTTTAGGTTATCGTTTAAGAAAAGGAGGAGAAGATGAAGGTATACCATGACAAGGACGCCAATCTGAAAGTATTCCAGGGAAAGAAGGTCGGGATCATCGGGTACGGGAGCCAGGGCCACGCCCAGGCCCAGAACCTGCGGGACAGCGGCTTGAATGTCCAGATCGCCGAAGTCGAGGGGACCAAGAACTACAAGCTCGCGGTTGAGCACGGTTTCAAGCCCCGGTCGGCCCGCGAGGTCAGCCGGGAGGCGAACCTGATCGCCATCCTCGTCTCCGACGAGGTCCAGTCCCGGGTCTACCGGGAGGAAATCCGCCCGGAGCTCAAGCAGGGCAAGGTCCTGCTTTTTTCCCACGGATTTAACATTCACTTCGGACAGATCGTGCCCCCGCCGGAGGTGGACGTGATCATGGTCGCCCCCAAGGGGCCGGGGCATCTGGTCCGGCACGAATACGTCGAGGGGCGCGGGGTGCCCGCTTTGATCGCGATCCAGCAGAACCCCTCCAAAAAAGCCAAGCAGACGGCCCTGGCCTACGCCCGGGGGATCGGCGCGACCCGGGCCGGGGTCCTGGAGACCACCTTCCGGGAGGAGACCGAGACCGACCTCTTCGGCGAACAGGCCGTGCTCTGCGGCGGGTTGACCCAGCTGATGCTGGCCGGCTTTGAGACCCTGGTCGAGGCCGGCTACGCTCCGGAGATGGCTTACTTCGAGTGCATCCACGAGATGAAGCTCATCATCGACCTGATCTACGCCGGGGGCATCGCCCGGATGCGCGACTCGATCAGCAACACCGCCCGCTACGGCGACCTGACCCGCGGTTCCCGGATCATCAACGAAAATGTGCGGGAGGAAATGTGGGAGATCCTCTCCCAGATCCAGAACGGCGAGTTCGCCCGGGAATGGATCCTGGAAAACCAGGCCGGCCGCCCGGTTTTCAACGCCCTTTCCCGGGAGGGGGAGGCCCACCTCGCGGAAAAGGTCGGGGCCGATCTCCGGAAGCTGATGCCCTGGATGAAAGCCACCCCGGCGGGAGCCAAAAAAGAAAAGAAATAGTAGGCAGTAAGCAGAGATTAAAAGTTCAAATGTCCAAGCTCAAATGCCAAATAAAGGTCAAAGCCCAAATGTCAAAATGTTAAAAAAGGGCATATTTTTTGAGTTTTTGTTTTTTGGGCTTATTTTGAACTTTGGATTTATGCATTTGAACTTTTATCCTATGCCCTATGCTCTTTGCCAGTAACCTATAATCTACGACCTATGACCCATAACCTATGACCTGGTTTTAAATGGATAACACCTGTTCGGAAAGAACGAAGGCCGTGGTCGAGACCCGGGAAGGTTTTCACTTCCCCTTCGCCCGGGAGGGTTTCTTCCTCATCGGGATCGGCCTGGCCGGGGTGGTCTTCGGGCTCTTTCTCAAACACTACGGTTTCGCGGGGGTTTTTCTCCT